>DAOSIN010000216.1:0-1211 GCA_035366675.1 Salinivirgaceae bacterium
TAGCGTACTACGTTCGGGACGTAGGGGTCGGAAGTTCGAGTCTTCTCACCCCGACTGAGTAAGTCAAAATGCCGTTGTAAATCAAGTGATTGCAGCGGCATTTTTGTTTGTGGTGGAAAAAGTGGCAGAAAATTCTTACTTTACTTTCAATTTTGCTTTTTCCATTATTATTCACACATTGTGTGTACAACATCGCTGAAGATAGCATCTTCAGTCTGATGTTCCATAAGGAGCATTTCTCTTTTATAACCAAATAAGCAGGTATCTCCTTCCTCCAATTCTGCATCAGTGAATCCGCAGTGCCCTACTAATACTATATCTATTTCATCTATAATCTGTTACAGAAATATGATTTAAAAGATATTTATAGTACAAAAAAAATTATGCGTTGTTTGAGTATGTATATACATCATTGGAACAGATATTTAGATCCAAAAATAAGAAACATTGCAAAGGTTGGAGCGAAAGATTTTAATATGTTAATGATTCGTTGAAGATGAAACTGGAGAGAAAAACCAGTAATTAATACGATATTGTCCATAAAGATTAATTACAATATCTTTAATATTACAAAAATCATTCATCATGGAACGTCTTATAGCTGAAAACAAAACATATAAGTATTACGAGTACACCAACGAAGCGGAATTTGAAAAGATTATTGTTGATAATGCCAAACAGATATTCGGGAAGAATACCGTATATATCGACATCAAAAAGAAAATTGGTGATAATATTGTCACAATCCCTGATGGTTACCTCATAGATTTTTCTTTTGCTGAAAAGCCTCGATTATACATTATCGAGAATGAGATTTCTACTCATGATCCTTACAGACATATTGGTTCACAGTTACTCAAATTCGGCATTAGTTACAAAGCCAGTGGCAGAAACATAAAGAAGTTCATCCTTGACTTTTTAATGACAAACAAAGATTACTATGATTTTGTCGAGAAGCGCTCTAAAACAGCTGGATATCGCAATATAGACGCATTTTTGGATGCCATTATTTTTGATATTCCTGTTGCAGCAATTGTCATTATAGATAAATCATCGACCGAACTTGAGAATGTATTGAGCCAACTTACAATGGATACTGATATCATTGAATTTCAAACCTTTGTTGATAATGATGAACGTATTCATAAATTCATACCATTCAATGAAGAAATTCGTGATATTGAAGAGGGTGAAAAGAGAGATGTAAAGGT
>DAOSIN010000216.1:1221-3999 GCA_035366675.1 Salinivirgaceae bacterium
TCCAAAAATTTCACTATCCCTGCCCTGGGGGAAAATTTCAGATACCAGTTTCTTCCTATCTTCCTCTTTACGTTGCTGGGAAGAAGAGGGTGAAAAGAGAGATGTACGTGTAGAGGAACTGGAGACGATTGTTGTTCCTGCTCAGGCAGAAGGGTTTCAGTCGGTATTTATCGAAAGCAATGCATGGTGGGCAATCAGAATTTCATCTTCAATGCTGAATCGCATCAAATATATTGCGGTATATCAAGTTGCGCCAATTTCTGCAATAACTCATGTTGCTGAGGTATCAAGAATCGAAAAATATAAGGATACCAATAAGTATATCGTTTATTTTAAAGAATCTGCCAGGGAGATTAATCCTGTAAAACTTGATACTAAGAAAAAAGGAAGTGCACCGCAAGCACCAAGATATACAACCTATGAGAAATTGATGAATGGGAAGGTATTGTCGGATGTGTTTTGATTTGTTAACCGTGGCTTGATAATTTTACAGAAAAAAAGTTGCATAACTGAAAACTACATTGTTATCGGAGGCACTGCCTGTGATTTTGTGCTTGCTGAAGCAGTAAATGGTTAGTAAAAATATCCCTGCTGTCATATCAAGTACTAATTATTACAATTTTAGTCCATTAAAATATTCAACTACTTCATTTTGTGTTAAATTCTTTCAATCAATTCCGTTTTAACCAACTCATATGCAGATAAAGGCTCGTATAATTGACCCTGCCGGAGTAAACCTGTCGTATCGCCCAAAAATTCAGGGTCGGTTATCTTGGCTTCCATGTTCAGAATAAACTCCCTCTGGCTTGGCGGTTTGTCAACCGAGAATTTCATATACTCCCGGTAACAATTAAGAAGCAAATCTTTATCGAGCGACGGATTACGTGTAAGTGCAATATACAAGTCGTATAAATCACGGCCTTTTTTGCGTTGGTATAATGCCCGCAACTTGGTTCCCAATAATTCCTCCAATTTGTATGTAGTAAGATTACAGCTACCCATAAACCATTGCGAATTGACCTCAAAAGGAATTTTAATCAATTCGCTTACCGTAAAATGTTCACGGGTATTTGTTTCTACTTTTAACCTTAAGTTCATGATTGGCGGAAATTCAGACTCAAACCTAAAATACATAGTGAAATCGTTGGCTTTAGGGCTTCGTTTGGGTTCACCCAAAAAAGCAAGCCTTTCCCTAATCCTGTCCACTAAAGGGCCAAATGGTTCTGCCGTGATTTGCACCAAGTCAATATCTTCGGAGTAACGCTGCTGAGGGCTGAAAAACAATTTATGCAAAGCTGTTCCTCCCCTTAAAGCAAGACTATTAGCCAATAAATCGTCGGAGAATATCTCAACTAACGCTCGGCATATAACAAGGTCTTGTTCCACCTGTTCCATTGTTTGCCATGGTACTTGTTGGTACCATTCTGATATATAAGCTTGTGGAATCATAAATCAATATCAATTCCGGTGTTGACAATTACTTTCCAACGATTGTCGGAAGAGAAGCCTTTGGTTTGTGCCGATGCCTTTAGAGGTATCCTGAACATCCTGGATTTATTCTTCTCCATCGCATTGTATAAAGCATTGGATAATTCGGTATTTGAACAGGCAAATTCCAGCAGGTAACCCAATCGTTGAAGCGTGGTAACGGCAGCATGTGCCAGAATATCTTTATTAAAATCGGTTGGTTTAAGAACTTCCATCAATTCAAATAATACTGTTGCAGCTCGGTTTAAGCCCCCAATTCGCCTTTCGAATTGTACAAGGTCAGTAGCTGTAAGCACAGGATTAGAGATGGTAAGATATCCGGCTTCGGTTTTGCGTTTTTCCAATAGTTTTTCAGGAATTCTATCGATGCTTACATAGTTGATTTTTAATCCTTTTTTTTGTGTGGCACGCATGGCAGGGAAATTAGTCACTACATAGTATTCCTGTGGCTGCTGGTGCGATGCTCCATGATAAGCGGCAGCATTTAATAGAGATACATAATATGGCCTTCCAAGAAACTGAAAGAATGCGTCTAAAAAAAGAGACGGGGGTAAGATACCCTTTAACGCATATTGGGGCGGCAAAATCAGGTAATACCCTTTGTAAACAGAAATTATTTTCCCTTTCTCCGATAAGCGGCTTAAAGCCCTTTTAAGGGCAATTTCACTATAGGCAGGCAATTCTTTTTTAGCCAATTCAAGAGAAAATGCGAAAGCTCCCCTTGATTGAAGCAGTTCAATCCATGTAAGAATCCGTATTTCTTTTTGTCCATTCATAAGAGAGTAAATATTTGCGAAAAATACCTTTTTTCGGTAATTATCGCAAAATATCTATTTTATAATTTTCAACAAACAGGATGATTTATTTACACACGCTGATAAATACTGTAAAGTCAATTTAAACAGACTTACAGATAACTATTTACCCGGATGAGGAAGTTGAAGATTTTAAGGAAAATGGAGAATTGCTTCTAACAATCCCCCAAACCCTTCCTTTCCGATGCAGCATGTAACCTATATCTGATTATTAATTGATTGCACAATTTGAGCAACAAATAGGCAACAGACACAAAAAAACAAATGTGAAGAAGAACAAAACAAGAGATTGTATCAGGCCGTCTATCAAACCTCATCCCCCGGCTTCAGATAGAAGCCGATGGCATTCAGGGAGTCGCTCCTGCGGTAGTATTCAGGGTCAGCAAGTTTGGTGTTCTCTGACCTGGTAACTCTTATCACGACGCTGCCATCCTTGGGCTTCATAACCTGAACGCCCTTCGTTGTCCGGCTTTCA
>DAOSIN010000217.1:0-3998 GCA_035366675.1 Salinivirgaceae bacterium
ATAGTTTACTGGGCGAAGATGAAAATAGTTACAATACATTTTCGATACGTGTGACACCAAAAGGTGGAGACGTAGCAATTAACAACACTCCTTATAAAATTGATATAGATATATTTGCAGTAAAAGATGTTATTAATATTAATAGTCTCGAACCAATAAAAGGAACGATGGCAGTATATGACATAACCGGCAAATTAGTATATTATGAACGATTAAATGGGGTTTATAGTCATACAGTAAAAAACAATAATAAAACTGGTATATTTATTGTCGTGATAAATGGCGAACAGGGATATTACTCAAAAAAACTATTTGTAGAATAAAATAAATCATAGAAATAAAAATGAAAAAGAAATTATACCTAATATTTACTCTGATAATTTTAATAGTCTCATCTCCGCTCTATTCACAATCAAAAAAGAGTTTTAAAACAAAGCAGATTGGAAGAGAGGGATTGTCAGAGAAAAAAGATAACGGCAAGCTTGGAGGTGGTGATCCTGGTGGCGATCCCGGCGGTCCTGGTGGCGACCCTGAGGATCCTCCAAACGTTCCTATAGGAAACGGTTTCCTATTTTTAGTTGGTTTATCAGCAGCTTATTTTATTGTAGATAACCGAAGAAGCAAGAAACAATAAAATTTGTCAAATCAGACATAGGTTCCAAGCATAAAATATAATGTAGCATTTTTTTATAAGGTTAGATATTATACAACAAAGCCAACTATTTCATCATGAAATAGTTGGCTTTGTTTTTATTAATTAGACGTCCTTAATGTTTCCTGTTTCTTCTCTTAAAAAAAAACGCTCATAATCTTATGACTATAAACGTTTTGTTTTTTGTACCCAGAGCCGGGATCGAACCGGCAAGGATTTGCATCCACTGGTGTTTGAGACCAGCGCGTCTACCAATTCCGCCATCTGGGCGTTTTGTTTTTTGGTGGCGCAAATATAATAGCTTTTTGGGTTATCAACAAATAAATTTTTAATTCATTTCTTCAAAATCAATGTACTCTCCTACATGTTTAGGTATATTCTTTTTATTTTGTGGAATATTGGTCACGTAAGCATCTCCAACATTACCTTGCGAATTAGATGATGCCCTTTTTTCAAAATTTCTTACTTGACGTTTAACAAGCCAACGAAAAAAAATCCGCCCAACAAGATTGAGCATCAACACAACTAAGATAAAAATAAGTAGAAAACGTAGCATTATGGCATTTTATCATTTAACAAAAAATAGTAGCAATAATGATATCGAATAGAGTGCTATTTTAAGTTGCTCCATAGTTAAACCAAAAAGTCTCATACGCGGATATGTAAGAATCACACTGATAAGAGAAAAAACTGTAGTTCCTAATAATATCCAATTAAAAAACACATGGGTAAATAGATCCATTTTATAAAATATTGCACCTGAAATAATATGTACAATCGATTTAGCCAATACTATGCCGAAATAAAATATCGTATTTTGAAACAACAGACCAGTTGAAACTATTCTCTTCCGCTCGCGTACTATCGAATGGACTAAAAGTATTGCAATCATTATGCCAATAAGGATTTTATCAGAAATTAGGGTAAAGTTTCTTAGAAGATACTTTCCTACAAGCCAACCTAATGTAAGAAAAACTACATACATTGTGGTTGTTCCTAAAACAGTAACAACTATATTGGGAACCGTCTTACGATTGATAAACGAAAGTCGAGTTGCTTCTATTGAAAACATCTCAAACAGAATACCCAAAAGTATAAAAAGTGCTACAGTATTTATATGCATATTATTCAATTTTAATATCGTAAATAAAACCATCGATGTGTCCAACCAATAGGTGAAAATTATTTTCGTTTTCGTATTTAGTTATGGTAAAAGGAGTTATGCCATGCGTTGGAAATCCAGAGAGTTGTTTGCCACTTTGACCAAAAAGAAAAACTTTTTTGTCCGTTCGGTCAACAACTCATATCCCACGTTTTTTTGCTGTGAAACGATAAATGGTTGGCATATCTAATATCTCTCCTTTAAAAATATGTGTAAAGACCTGTTTCCCTCTGTTGTCTGTCACAAACATTCTGTTTTTATCAACAAAAATATGATTTCCTTTGCCATCGGACGTAAAATCGGCGTAAATATAAAAATGTTTTTGCGATAAATCGAATAATTTTTCGCGTCTGACCGTACCGTCCAACGATATTGACATAAGCTCACCTTTATGAGTTGTTGTAAACCACCTACTTCGCGAAGGGCTGTAAAAGAACGGTACGTTTTGAGCCTTCCCATATAGCTCACTTGGCTTAATCCGTTGAGAACCACGCCTATCGAGAATGTATATACGCAAGGTGTCGCCCACTAATATATAATCTTTTGTTCCTACGCAGAAATGTTGAGCAGGCGTTGTGACAATGGCATCTGTTGTGCCAAAATCCCACCCGTCAACTTTATTCCCATCAATATCAATCATTGATATTGTTCTATCATCATGTGGAATTACTATTCTGTAGTTTTTGTTTGAATCATAATCGAAAAGTGCCAGCCCCGCTGTAGCTTTGCTTTTGAGAGATATCGGGTATCGATCGCAATCATCTCCCTCCATATTGGTCAAATATAGCGTGTTAGAAGTGTTAAACAAAAGTTGCTTTTTGTTATCCTTGCTAACTTGGTTTATGTCACTCAAAATTATCCCGTCAAGCTGTTTCTGCCATAAAACTCTGCCCTGACGGTTCAATAAATATAGTATGTGAGAGCTATCTTGAACTAATATTCCTGACGCATTGCCTTGCCCCAAACTTACAATGGTGGGTTTAAGTATTGATGAATTTTCTAAACGACTTTTCCATTCATAGCTTTTGGCAGCAGCTGTTTTTTGCTTGCCAAAGTCAATGACAATATTGTGATAAGGCTTCTCCATATCATAACTTATTTGCCATAGCATTCTGTATGGAAATGAACTTAGCCTTTCGTTAATTGACTTATGCAACGTTTCTGATAACCAAAACGATAACATATCAGTTTTGTTCCCTTGCTGCTGATATATCATGATATTAGATTTGCTCGCCTTCTGCTTTTTTATGGGTTGATAATCAATTGAAGCTGACATTGTTTGCTGTAAAACCAATGCGCTTATAAGACTTTTCAAAGCATCGATATCCGATGAAATATAAAGATAATCGGAAACAATGGTCATATACTTTGCATTTTCCTCTGAAAAAACTTTACCAAAAGCCGAACCTGTTATGTCGCCCCATTTTGCCTGAAATATCGAAAATTTAGTCTCTTTGTCGAAAACGTGTTTATGTTCAGTTGCCTCAAGCATCTGCCGCGACGCAGTTTCAATCATGTTTTTTAAGTTGTGCTCCGTCACGCTTGTTCCTTTTACTTTTAGACCTATAACCGTTTGTTCATTATTTAACGAAAACCTAACAATTTCATTGGCAAATATCCTGTCAAATAGATCATTAATGGTAATTCCAAATGATTTCTGAAAACTCAGGTTAGCTTGTTTATCGATCTCTGAAAATAACGGTAAAGGCTTATCAACGGCAAGATGGTAAAAGCTTTTGGCTATAGAAGGAACAACTTTTTCTATATTTGAGTCAACAGAACTTCTGTTTTTTATTACATTCATGTACCCATCAGGTTCATTACCCGATGACAGACCATTGATAAGTATTGTTTGGTCTTTAATCCACGTATCAAAAACAGATATTCCTTTATCGCTCAGGTAAGGAAAAATTTCAATATTGTTTTGTAAATTTATGAAGATATTAGCATCGGCGTTAGTTGATGCGTATTTCTCAACCGATATAAACAAATTAGTTGCATTATCGGTACTCTTTGAAGCAACTTTTCTAACTATTTTGCAACAACCTTCAAATGACTGATTTACAATCACTAACCCATTGCAATCCGACAAGCCGTAAGTTCTGTTTTGTAAGTCAGTTAGACTATAAACTGTATTTCCATACTCTTTTTTCTCATTAATTTTAAATGTTTTAGCAATATTTT
>DAOSIN010000218.1:0-3991 GCA_035366675.1 Salinivirgaceae bacterium
TTCTCAAACAGATAGGACAAGAGGTAACAAGAGTTTTAATTCCCAATGACTCTATTCTCTGCTTATTTTTCTCGATAATCTTTTCGGATTGTTTTAGTTGACCTGCCAAGAGAAGTGGTCTTCCGCAACATATTCCTTTCTCTTCGTCAATATGAAACAGGGTATCACCTGCAGCGTTGCTTATTGTTTTCATTGAGTCAATAACGGTTGGTGTCAGTTTACCCATACAGCCCGAAAAATATCCTATATTGCTGTTTGTTACACCGTTAGTTGCTTGAATTTTGTGATTTAACCCAAACTCTTTGGTGTTTTCGTATCGGTTGCCTATTCTAAGATCAACAGTTTTTACGCCAACGGGGCAAGCATCTTCGCATCTACCACATGCAAGGCAGCTAAACAGAGCAAAATCATTTTCGTGTCCTGCCCTGACATCGTAAATATAGTGTGCGGTAACTGTCTCATTTCTACCTCTATAGACTATGTTCATTTGACAACTATCAATACAAATTCCGCAACGTGAGCAGGAGTACAAGTCAAACATTGTATAACCTGTTGGTTTACTGCATGATCTGTAGCCCAAACGACGAAGATATATCAGAACCATTTCGGTTGGAATATGCGAATAGCGTGACCACGGTAGAGCTATAAAAAAGACTCCCAACGAAAGGCTGTATGCCCACCACATAGGATATTCTAACTGGGCTACCGGTAAAAATTTTGCAAAAAACTGCCCAACTGGTTCTGTCAGGAACCCACCACTACCATGAACATATGCATTAAATGACTCTGCTATAAGTCTTAAAGGAAAAATTGACCAAAGTGAGTAGAGTGCGATTTTGTCTATTCCACGCATTTTAGATGTTCGTTTCATTCCAAATAAACGCTTGGTAAGACGTTTGAGATACGCCAAAAAGACACCCGACAATATTAACGCAAGGATAAACTCCATACCAAAGGTAAAAAGGGCGTGACCTTTATACATGGAGCGTTCAGGAACAAAGTAATACAAAAAAACGGAGAAATATGGCGGATTAAACGCATTGTCACTCACGGCTTTAGCCTCAAAATGACCCAAAACAATAAGCAAAAACCAACCAAAAGCAATGCTCGAGTGCATAAAACCTAACATTACATTCTGTTTGAATATCTTTCTATGAAGTAGGCTTTCCATAAAAACCTCAACCGTAGCGTCCCAAATAGCTTTTAACCTATTAAAACCTTTTAAGGGAGCTTGAGGTTTCGGCATCTGCCTAATCCATGAGATATATTTATATCCCATTACAGCAAGAACAAATATGAAACCTACACTAAATGGTATTACAAAAGGATCGAACGGCATACTGCTTTATTTTATAAATTAGTTAACAAATCAGACTAAATATTTTCCCATAACAACCTAATAATGTTGCGGTTATTAACACCACGGGGACACACTAACTGACATTTTCCACAAAACATGCAATTTTGCAACTCCTCTCTTATTCTGTCAGTTAAATTACGTTTTACATACAGATGTATATAGTGCATTCTTAGTTTAGCAAACTCTCCGCCCGTACAAGTAGCTGAGCATGAGCCACAAGAAATGCACAACCTGCTTGTTGGTTCATTCTCTTCGATGATATTAGCCAACTGAAACTCTTCTGGCTTGTATTCAATTGTTGACGACTTAGATATGCTAAAACCAAAACCTGACATAATACTACTTTCTGTTTAAATAATCGATAATCGAGAGTGCCGCTGATTTTGCGTCTGCTGCACTCTCGTGAATGGTTTTTGGTCCTGAAACAGTTCCACAACAAAAAATTCCGGGCTGTGATGTTTGATTTGGATTATAAAATATATTTTCCGGTGCTACAAAACGGTTTGGTGCAAGTTTTAAATCAATAGATTTATCAAGTTTGGGCAGCTTAGCCGCCTCTTTACCAACCATTAAGATCAACCAATCAACGTTTACATTCATCGGTAATCCCGTTAAAGTATCCTGTACTTTTAATACTAAACTGCCATCTATATTTTGCGAACACTCTGACAATCTGCCTCTTATAAACTTGATTCCGTGTTCTATTTGTGCTTCCATATACAACTCTTCGAAACCATTGTCGAACATTCTTAAATCGATATAAAAACAGATTATTTCAGCATCGGGAAATCTCTCTTTCAACTCTATCGACTGCTTAACTGCCGATACACAACAAAGTTTACTGCAATGCAGATTCCCCGCTTTTTCATCACGTGAACCGACACAGTGAATTAAGCCAACACGTTTTGGTATAGTGACATTAGAATGCTCTTTTAATATATTCTCAATCTCAACACTTGTTTTTACATTTGAGTATAAACCATAGCCATACTCCTCTTTTTTTGTAGGGTCGAACGTGTTGAAACCATGAGCCAACAAAACACTTTCCGCCTCGAAAGAGTGACCTGAACTTGTTCTTATTATATAGTTATCATATATAGAATCTATGGAGGCAACCTCAGCACCAGTGATAACTTGCATTCTTTTATCGATAAGTTCTGAAACAACGTTTGATACAACTTCATCAGCATTCACAAATCCCGGAAATAGTTTATACCATTTGTTTAAGTGTCCGCCCAATTTATCCTCTTTCTCGATAATCAGCGACTTTATCCCAAACTTATAGAGCTGTAGTGCGGCGGTCAATCCTGCGATACCCCCACCTACTATAACTGTTTGATATTTAGTGTCGTACTGTCTCATAAAATATGTTCGGGTTGTTTCGGAATTGAGAATATTTTTCCCGATTTATCAGCAAACTTCTTCTCTCTATCATATTTGATTCCCATTTTCTCTAACAGTGGTTCAACACTTACTTGGTGCATCTGTAATCCCAAATCCCATGGGTCATAACCTAAGACAAGTCCAGCCAACTCTTCATACGTTAGGACGGGAATACCTGTTTTATCGGGACCAAATGTTCTGTGTTCCAACTCGCTAATGGTGTATTGCCACTTGTCAATAAACATCGTACAGCCGGGGCAGTTTGCTATAATCATATCGGGCTTATAAGGCTCCATGCTTTGAAGCTTTTTGTAAGTGTTTGAAACAGAATAGCCTCGGTTTGCTTGAACTAAATATTGTCGGAAGCCAAATCCACAACAGTGTCTGCGTTCGGGATAATCGACTGTTTGACCTCCCCACGACTCTATCATTCCTGTTAAAACTTGAGGAAACTCGGCTCCTCCCTCGCCGTACTCCGGGAATATTTTGGAATAATGACAGCCAATGTGGTCAACTATTTTAAGAGGTTCTCCTGTTTGTGCGTTAACAAGTCTATTTCTCCCCTTACTACTTATTTCTTCTCGGAATTTGTAAATTATATCTGAACAGTGAGCAATATTTTCAGGAATCTCGAACTCTCGTTTTGTTGCTTTATATAGGTTTTCTCTTGTTTTTTCAAGTTCTGAAGGGAACTCTTTCCAAGTCTCTAACACTTCGGAGTATAATCCAAATGAAGTAACACACGATATAGCCACGTTTTTTAGTTTTGCTTCAGTCATCAACGCAAAATGCCTTGCAATAATAGTTTGCAAAGTATCAAAGTTTACAACATCACTGTGATAGCCAATGCCTGAGCAAGTGGTGTGTCTCGCATCTTCAACTACATTCTTTCCAAGCTCGTTTCTCAGAATATGGAGAAACGCCTGCTCCGATGCGGGGAAAAAGTTTTGACGAATGCAACTTCGGACGAAAAAGAAATCGTCGTCTCCAATGCTCTTCTGATACTTTCTCCATATATCTCTCTTCTCTTTGCTCATCGTTGATGATTTTTTTCGTTAACTGTAGTAATATGCTTCATATATTCGCAATCATGGCTATCGTCAAATCCAAGTCCCATTTTTTCTGCTTGTTGCTCGGAATAGTTCTCAATTTTTTCGAAAAAATCGTTGTTCCCTGTAATTTCAAATATCGCATCTAATTCTTTAAGTGTTTCATTATCAATTTGTCGCAAAGCACCTTCTCCCGGTT
>DAOSIN010000219.1:0-3986 GCA_035366675.1 Salinivirgaceae bacterium
ACAATGACAATTTCTAATCTTGATTTACCAGATGTAAGTTCTACAGAAAATGCAGATGGAGATTCAAAATCAGATTTATCGTGGGTATTACCTTCAACTGTCTGTTTCGACCAATTTGTTGTTTTTGCCAGTTATGGCTCTAATGTAAGTTACGTGCCGACAGGAGATGCTTCAAGTTATGATGCCGACTCTGAATTTGGCTCAGGCACTGATCTTGGTTCAAATCAATATGTTGTATACAAAGGCGTGGACACGGCTTTTACAATAACCAGTTTAACAAATAACCAAACCTATTATGCCAAAATATTTGTACGTAAAGGCACCGAGTGGTCAACAGGAGTGGAATTAATACTTAATCCAGCGATTGCCACTATATTGGGGCATGGCGATTTGGCTATATTGGCGGTAAACACACAGTCTGGCTTTGGAACTTCTGGAGATGAAATTTCTATAGTAAGTTTTAAGGCAATTGCCCCCAATACTTCAATAGATTTTACTGACAATGGCTACGAAAGAAAATATGCAGGAAAATGGGGAGATACCGAAGGTACAATAAGAATTACAAGAAAAAAAGAAACCTTAGATGCAGGTAAAGTCGTAACTATTGAAATTAGTGGTAGCCCAGCCAATTTATCTATAGGCACACATATTAACATTTATGTTGATGGTATTAATGACAACAATAACTGGACAGCAAGTAAACTCGGAGGTCTTACTTTTAATTTAGCTACTGATGATCAACTTTGGGTTATGCAAAATGGCGACTGGGTGAAAGATCCGGCAGACAATAATAATGCAACATATTCCGGTAACGTTCTTTATGGTTGGACATCAACAAGTTGGGAGTCGTCTCCAGGGTATAGCAGCACAGAAGGCTCAACAATTTACCCGGGCTGTGAATGTGCTACAACCAATGTTTCAGGACTTACAAACAAAAGCAAGGTAAAATATGCAGGAAGTTTTGAACCAGCAAATAAATTTGAATGGATAAGTAGAATTAATAATCCTGAAAACTGGACAGGCTTTGCAAGTAATTCCGCTTTTGAAGCAGGAGAACCAAGATATAAAAACGGACGAAGTTTAGGTATAACTGAATGTGATACAATAGAAACAAAATGGATGGGCTACAAATCTATAGGATGGTGCGATTGCTCAAACTGGTATAACCTTCGAGTACCTGATGAAAATGCTGACGTGGAAATAGCACCATACAATGCAGGTAGATTTGACCTGAAACTTTGTGAACACGTTGACTCTTTAGCTGTTTGCAGAAATTTAACAGTTAAGGGAAATATCTATAATACTACAAACGCCACATTAAAAGTAAAAGGCAATTTCACGTTAGATGGAGGAAGTGTATATTTTAATGACAGTGCCATGAATTTTGAAATAGGTGGCAACATCAATATTGACACTTCTGGTAATTTTAAAATCTCTAAAGCAAATATAAAACTTAACGGGAGTGCAGATCAAAACATTGAAGGAAATAGTGAAATAGTTTTTGGAACATTAACAGTAGATAAGCCTTCTTCCGATGTCATTCTTAGTAAAGATATTAAAGTAGATTCTTTAAATTTAACCAAAGGGAAAATTTTCACTGGAGCTAATCGTGTTTATGTAAACGACACGGCAACCGATGCAATTACAGTAAATGCAAACAATTTATCGTATATAAACGGTAATTTAAGGCGAGCTGTTGCCGATACAGGCTCTTACGCTATTCCTGTAGGAAATGCTTCAAATCTTGAATTAGCCACAGTAGTGTTAAATTCAAGCACAAATTTAATTTATCTTGATGTAAGATTTGATAATTACGATGATTCAACAAGCATGGATATTTCGAATCTCAATCTACGCGTTGGTGGGACACTATTGCAAACGCTCTTAGATGCAGGTTATTGGACTATTACTCCAAATCCTGAATTAGCAGAGATTAATTACGATGTAAAATTAGATATGCGTGGAGCAACAAATACGGGTGATAGAGCTACACAACATACTATAGTTAAACGAGATAGCTCTTTAAGTAATTGGTATTTAGAAGGAACTCTTGATACTGCAACACAAACTATCAATAATGGCGTGGTTCATGCTGAAATAACAGGATTAACCTCATTCTCGCATTTTTCTATAGCCAAAAACAATGATACCCCTTTACCTGTTGAATTAATTAGTTTTAATGCTAAATGCAATAATAATTTTATCGAGTTAAATTGGATTACCGTCACCGAAACCAACAGCGACTATTTTATTGTTCAAAGAAGCGATGACGCAATAAACTGGAAGAGTTTAGACAAAATTCAGGCAGCCGGAAATTCATCATCAATATCAAAATATGAGTATATTGACATCACTCGAGTTTCTGGAAATCTCTATTATCGTCTAATACAGGTCGATTTTGACGGAACTACTTCTCTTTCAAATATCGTTAGTGTAAACTGCTCAGATAAATTTGAAAATTCACAGATCACGATTTATCCAAACCCAGCTAACGATATCCTGTACTTTAGTGAAGCACATAGCTTTAAAATTTTCGATATTTATGGAAGATTGTTAAAACAGAGCGAAAAAGAACAAAGTTCGGTGAATATCAGTGACTTAAAAAAGGGAATGTACTATATAAAATTTGAAAATAATCTCTTGAAATTTATAAAAAATTAATGTTTGTTTTGTGTTAGTTCTCGTGGATGTTTAATTGAAAACCTGTGAAATTAGTTTTACAGGTTTTTTTATTACGTACTCATTTAACCCCCAAACCCTGAATAATTATATCAATAGGTATAACTGTCATGCGTAGGGACGTCATTTTATGGCGTCTCAACTCCGCTGAACCTGAATTTTGAAAGCAGCGCAACAATTGGGCATCTATTAAACACCATCATTTTTTTAAATCTTAAAGCTATCAAATGAAGCTAATGAATATTTTTTCATATTTTTGTTTGACGAAATTGCTATACCAAAAAATTAGCAGTAAATTTTTAAACATTGAATAATGAATATATCATACAATTGGCTAAAAAATTACATTAAACTTTCAGAAACTCCTGATGTTTTAGCAGAAATATTAACCTCTATAGGGCTTGAAGTTGAGAGCATTGAAGAGATAGAATCAATCAAAGGCGGGTTGAAAGGATTGGTTATAGGAAAAGTATTAGAGTGTAAAAAACACACTAATTCGGATCATCTAAGCCTTACAAAAGTTGATATAGGCGACTCCAAAATATTGCCAATTGTTTGTGGCGCACCTAATGTCTCTGTAGGTCAAAAGGTTGTTGTGGCGACAGTTGGAACAAAACTCTATGCTGATGACAGAGAGTTTGAAATTAAAAAAGCTAAAATTAGGGGCGAAGAGTCAATGGGAATGATTTGCTCAGAGAAAGAGATAGGAATTGGAACATCACACGCAGGGATATTAGTTTTACCCGATGATGCTGTAGTCGGAACACCCGCAGCTGAATACTACAATCTTACAAGCGATTACATATTCTCTATAGGATTAACACCAAACCGCTCAGACGCTATGTCACACGTAGGCGTAGCACGCGACTTATCAGCATATTTCAGCATTCGTGAAAAACGAGAATACAATTTCCCCGATATCTCTGACTTTAAAGTCGATCAAACCACCAACCCTACAACCATTACAATTGAAGATAATGATGGTTGTTTCAGGTATGCCGGACTGACAATCGAAAACATCAAAATAACAGAATCGCCAAAATGGCTTAAAGAAAAATTAACCGCAATAGGCTTAAACCCAATAAATAACGTTGTGGATATTACCAATTTTGTTATGCACGAATTGGGGCAACCATTGCACTCTTTCGATTTAGATTACATTAAAGGTAACAAGGTTATAATCAAAACATTACCACAAGGAACAAAGTTTACAACTTTAGACGAAACGGAACGCTCCTTAAATGCTAACGACCTTATAATTTGCAACGCCGAAGAGGGAATGTGTATGGCAGGCGTTTTTGGAGGTT
>DAOSIN010000220.1:0-3978 GCA_035366675.1 Salinivirgaceae bacterium
GGTTCCAAAGCGCGGACCTAAAAGTCTTGTTCCAATTATTACCAAAGGCACGTTAAAAAAGAGTGCAGTTATACCTACAGGCGTATTTAGCGTATGATGCAGAACAATGGAAATACCATATACACCTCCAGGCACAATTTTATGAGGTGTGATAAAAAAGACATATCCTAACGATAGAATAAACGTTCCAATAACGATATTGCCGTATGCAGCGAACCAACGCTTTGTAAAAGGTTTTTCGTATGATATAAATTTTCCCATAATTATTACTCTTATTTTTTTGCAAAATTACGCAGTATCATTATCACTAAAAGCGATAAAAGTCATTTTATTTACTTTTTACGAATAATTATTTTTCGCACAGTTTCGTCAAAAATCAGAACTTAATTTTGATGCAAAGTAATTTATAAACCCTAAAATCTGTAAAACAACGAAAAATAAAAGCAAGGAATAAATAAAAGTCACTACTTTTATGCCTGCAATAAAAAAATAATGAGAACAGCAGACAATAAATTCAAGATAGCAGTAATAGGTCCAGAATCTACAGGAAAAACTGAGTTGTCGCTTTGGCTTGCCGAAGAACTCAAAGGAGATTATTATCCAGAGCTTGCCCGCGACTACGTCGAAAACTTGGGCAGAGAATACGAAAAGTCTGATTTAGACATAATTACTCAACGTCAACTGGAACAATATGATACTATGCTTAAATCGAAAAGCAGAGTACATGTATTTGATACAGAGCTTATTATTACAAAAATTTGGTATGAATGGGTTTATAAACTCTTGCCCATTGATTTTAAGCAATATATAAACTATATGCAATTTGATCTGTATTTGCTCTGTTTTCCTGATATCCCGTGGTATCCTGATTCGGTAAGAGAGAACGGAGGCGAAGCACGCAACCAACTGTTCGATATTTATAAGTCTGAGCTTGAATATTTTGGATATCCCTACGGAGTTGTTTCGGGATTGGATAATAAACGGTGTCAAAATGCGCTAAATATCATAAAGCAATTTATAAAAGACTATAGATAATGGTAATAGACGACAATTTCCCATATAAACGCGAATTTGCTGCATTTCTGTCGTTAGACAAAGGACTCTCTGAGAACTCAATAGAGGCATATTTGTTAGATGTGGGCAAGTTGCACTCATATTTGATGTCTGAGTACGGTGGTTATTCAATTGAAAAGATAACAACCGAACAGCTGTTAAATTTCTTGGTTTATATAGCCGAGCTTGGTTTGTCGTCAACATCGCAAGCAAGGATATTAAGTGGCATAAAGGCATGGTTCAAGTTCTTCAACTACAGCGATATCCTTGAAACAAATCCTGCCGAGTTGTTAGAAACACCGCGATTAACCCGAAAACTCCCTGTTGTTCTTTCGGTTGAGGAGATAAACAGCATGATTGCACAAATTGACCTATCGACCAAAACGGGGCAACGCAATAGAGCTATTATCGAGATGCTTTACGGTTCGGGATTAAGGGTAAGCGAGTTAGTTAATCTTAAACTCTCAAATTTCTATTTCGAGCAAGAGTATGTGCGGATTATCGGGAAAGGCAACACTGAAAGATTAGTTCCTGCAAGTACAGAGTCGATAAGGCAGGTTTTACTTTACGTCAATTACGACCGTAAGCAGTTGTCGATAAAAAAAGGAGAGGAGGATTACGTTTTTCTAAATAGCCGTGGTGCACATCTAACACGCGAAATGGTTTTTATTATTATCAAACAGTTAGCTTCTGCGGCAGGTATAAAGAAAGAGATTAGTCCACACACTTTCAGACACACTTTTGCTACACATTTAGTTGAAAACGGAGCCAACTTGCGGGTAGTGCAAGAGATGTTAGGACACAAATCCATTCTAACCACCGAAATCTACACACACATTGATAATCAATACCTCCGACAATCAATTATTGATTTTCACCCCTGGGGCAAGCGAGGAAAACATAACCCCATTAATTGATAATTGTTCATTGCTAATTGCACATTGCACATTGCCTAAAACCCGTCTCGTCGTACAATCAATTCCCCTTCGCGTAAGTGTTTTACGCCAATTACTTTGGGTAGATATAGTGAGCGAACAATCCTATCGGCAACCTCCGCCGTGTTTAGTAACGATTTTTGTCCAATGCTGTCCATTGCAGCAGCTTGTTGTTTTGTGCTAAGTTTATCGACCATTCCCTTATCTAAAAGTCCAATCATATAGTAAATAGTACGGAGACCCTTTTTGTTTGCCATGTTGGCAAAGCTTACCGCACTTGAGTGAAGTTTTCTCTTGCTCGACACGTACGTTGATGAGCCACTAAACATTGCATCTTCGGCAACCGAGCCGATAAATATTACACAATCCTTGATTTTGTTGTGCAATTTAACAGCTAAGTCCATAGGGTTATTGAAGTTAACTTTGTCGGCTAACTTCATCTCTTCTGGAGTTACTTCGCTTGCCCGTAGCAGATTTCCTGTAATTGCCGATGAGTGAACAAAGAAATCAATATCTTCTGTTACTTCATTGTGTATCAATTCTATTGCTGAGGCATTTTCAAAGTTAGCTTGTATTAGAGTTATAGCTACATCAAATTTTGCTAATTCCGCTTTTAATTGCTCTGCTTTGGCTTGGTTGCTGTTATATTGTAAAATCAGATTACACTCTTTTTCTGCTAAATTGTGGCTTATTTGGCTTCCTAAACCACCTGTTGCGCCAGTTACTAACGCAGTTTTCCCTTTTAAAGGTTTAATAGGTTTAGGTTTATTTTGTTTCAGTTTTGGCACTTCGTATGTAAAACCGCCATACTCGCCACCCAAACCACAAACGGCTGTAACTATTTTGTTGTTTGGCTGTAACTTTCCTTTATTATGCATTAGTGCTAATCCAAATGGAACACTTGCACCAGAGAGATTACCATATTGATACTGAACATCTTGATACAGTTTGCTGTCAGGGATATTAAGAATTTTTGCGGCATCTTTTACAATTGCATTACCTGTTTGATGAGGTACAACCATGTCAATATCAGCCATTTCCCATTTAGTAAGCTCAAGCAGTTTGTTAACTGTATTTACAATATTATTTGTAGCCCGTATCCTTACTTTTGTTGGATTCATGTACAGATCACCGTGTTTGTCGGCACCAAGGAAATCTATCATCTGCATATCTTCGTTGTTGAGAACAAAGCTAATACCTTGACCTGAAAGCACTTCATCGCGCGTAAGGATTACCGAAGCAGCAGCATCGGCAAATGTAACGTGTGGGACAAACGATTTTTCGTTGGTCAGCAAACGACTCATAACTTCGGTGTGAACAATGGCAATATGCTTAGCATCAGCATGATTATTAAAATAATCTATGGCACGCTCTAAATTAATATTGAATCCAACACATGCCGAATTTATGGTAGCTGCAGGTGCTTGATTTTCAAATCCTACAAAGTGGCATTTTATTGTTGCGGCAATACCCGGAGCCTGTTCATGTGGTGTGGCGCAGCCTGCAAGCCATAAGTCAATATCTTCGGGGTCAATATTGCTATTTTCAAGAGCCATTTTCATTGAAGCTACTCCCAAGTCGAGCGAATTTTGTGCATGGTTATACCGCGCTTTTGTGGGAGGAAAGGGAACTACGTGATAGCGTGTTTCAAACCCCATTTTTTCGGTAGCAAAAAAATCGAAAGGGCTTTTGTTGCCACCGTTTTCTATGTAGCTTTTGTAATCATCGCTGTTTTTGATTCTATTGGTATCAAAACCACCAATAAATCCTATGTCTAAATGTTTTTCTATTTCAGAGTTACTAATACCGTACTTCCCGTGTGCGATACCGAAACCGCTGAAATATATTGCTTTACTCATCTTTTTTCTTTTTAACAAAGTCTTTGATTTTTTGTTTGGCATACGTTTCAAGTAGATACGAAAATCCTTCAGCCTCCTTGCCAAACGCCTCTTTTGTCTCCATTGTTATAGATGAGAATACCTCCTTTAAT
>DAOSIN010000221.1:0-3976 GCA_035366675.1 Salinivirgaceae bacterium
CATCATTTATTAACAGACTAATAAAAATTCAGATATGATGAAGAGAAGTAAGCAAACTTTAGTTCTTGTATTAGCAACACTTTTAGCGTTTGCAGTTTCGTGTGTTCCAAAAAGACATTATGCGGAACTTGAGATGAAAACCGAGCGGTCAATCCGCGACAGAGACTCACTTAAAGCAAAAAATGCAGACCTAACAGTAGAAAAAACAGAGCTACAATCGGAGCTTGACCTTTTGAAACGTCAAATGCAACAAACACGCAATGAACTAGCCGGACAGTTGGATTCGATGAGATACTATAAAAGTCAATACAATATTTTGCAAGCCGCAAACAACGATTTGACAAGGCGATTAGATGATATGGCGCAAGGTATCGAGAGCGAAAACAAACAGATGTTGGTAGAGCTACACCAGTTGCGAGAAGATCTGCAAATGCGAGAAGATAATTTGCGTAGACTACGAGACAGTCTCTCTGCCGAAAGGAACAATTTGGATTTAATGCAACTCAGATTAGAAGATAGAAACCAAATTTTGGCTTCATTAGATTCGATGTTAAACGAGAAAGAGAAAAACCTTAAAGAACAAAGCGAGCAGATGGCTAAACTACAGGAGATGCTTAAACAGAAAGACAACGCAGTAAGAGAGCTTAAAGACAAAGTTTCCAATGCGTTACTCGGTTTTCAAAACGAAGGACTTACCGTCGAGCATCGTAACGGGAAAGTTTACGTTAGTTTAGATGAAAAGCTACTTTTCAAGTCGGGGCGTTACAACATTGACTCACGAGGAAGAATGGCACTTCAAAAACTATCAGATGTTTTAGCCGAAAATCCTGATATCAATATTCTTATTGAAGGACACACAGATGATGTTCCACTTCAGGGCAGAGGCGAAATTCAAGATAATTGGGATTTGAGTGTTAAGCGTGCCACAACAGTCGTTAAGGTTTTGTTGGAGAATAAAAAACTTAATCCAGACAGGTTGACCGCTGCAGGACGTTCAGAGTATCACCCAGTAGAAAAATCCAAAACATCCGAAGCAAGAGCCAAAAACCGAAGAACAGAGATAATTTTGACTCCAAAACTTGATGAGTTGCTAAAAATCCTTAAAAGCAATTAACAGACGATGTCCCATAAGTACCCAACTGCTGTGTTACTTTCGATATTCGGGCTCAGTCACGTACTTCGGGTACGCTCCTTCGCCCTCAATCTCAGTGCCTTGCATTTGGACACTTCTGAGACATCTTGTTACTTTTTGAATCTACCAAACCTAACAAATTTTTAATATTCTGTAGAGACGGAGCATGCTCCGTCTCTACTTTCAACACTTCGGTGGTTATTGAGCCTGCCGAAATGCTGCGCTCACTTCGACAGGATCAGCGACCGAGTGCACCGCTTTATAAACTTTTAACTTTTAACTCAATGAAGCTACTATTTGTAACTAACAACCAGCATAAAATATCTGAAATATCTGCACTATTACCACAAGAAGTAGAATTAGTAGGCTTGTCAGATATTGGTATTTACGAAGATATTCCCGAAACAGGAGACACTTTAAAAGCCAACGCTTTACAAAAGGCTGAATATGTTTTTTTAAAAACAAAAAGATGGTGCTTCGCCGATGACACAGGACTTGAAGTCGAGGCTCTTGGAGGCGCACCTGGCATACACTCAGCAAGATATGCAGGCGAAGCAAAAAATTCGACGGATAATGTCAACCTTTTGCTCAAGAATTTAAAAGGGGTAGAAAACAGAAATGCTCGCTTTAAAACCGTCATAGCACTGATTTTCGACGATAAAAGATACTTTTTTGAAGGAATAGTAGAGGGAAAAATCATCGACACACCTATCGGAACCGAAGGCTTTGGATATGATCCCGTATTTATCCCAAATGGATATAACGAAACATTTGCTCAAATGCCACTAAGTCTTAAAAACACTATTAGTCACCGAGCCAAGGCGATAAATAAACTAATAGAATTTATCAGAACTTACGCTGGCAAACAATAAATTGTCTAAAACTGTGTTCTTAAATAGTTAAAAAAATTATTACAAATGCGACGAATAATTTTAGCATCGTTAATAACATTTTGTTACTTAAACTTATCAGCACAAGATGAGTTTAAAATGGGCAATTGGCGTGCTCATTTTCCTTATCATCAAGTTCAATTTTTGGCTTACGACCATCCTGTAATCTGGGGTGCGAGTTTTTCGGGACTTTTTTCATATAATCTCGAAGACTATTATATCGAGAGATACAATAAAATTTCGGATCTTTCAGATATAGGAATTACTGCCATGAGAATGCACCATAATAGTAAATCCCTTGTTATTGGTTATCAAAATGGAAATATCGATATACTCAAAGATGGAAGAGTTGCAAACGTTTCTGCTATTAAACGTGCCGAGATAATTGGAGAAAAAACCATAAAAAACCTGAAGGTATGTGGTGATACGGTTTTTGTTGTAACCCCATTTGGTATTAGTTTGCTTGACATTAAAAGTCATTTGATATTAGCCACTTACCGATTTGGGACATCACAAAGTTCTATAATAGTTAATGACGTTACAGTATTAAGCGATAGTATATTTGCAGCAACAGACAGGGGGATATATTGTGCTCCTCGCCAAGGATTAAACTTGTTAGATTTTGGTAATTGGAAAAGGTTAAACATCCTGCCCGACACATTAGTTAATTATAGTTTTTGTGAAGCATGGGCTGATACGTTGTGGATAGGCTGCCCTATTGAGGGTTATCAAAATGATATGATGTTTTTATATAGGAAGGGGAATTATCGCCAATTTCCATTTCCTAATTATGGTTGCGATATAAGAGGAATACATTCAGATAATAAATATTTATATTTTGTATCTAATAACGATGTTCGTTGGTTTGAAGCTGACGGACAAGAGGGATTCCGTCAACCCTACACTGGAACGGAACTGAATGGTCCCAGTGATTTGATCGCCTTAAACGCTTGGGAGTTTTTTGTTGCAGATCCTATCGTTGGGTTAACAAAAATGGTAAAATATCAATATAATAACGATACAATAAGACCAAATGGTCCGGCTTATTATAAAAGTGCTCATGTGAATGTAGCTGGCGACGAGGTTTGGGTTTCCGGAGGTAGTCGTGGAGAGCCGTGGAGACATTATGGCATATATCGTTTCAAAAACAATGAATGGAGAAATTACAATAGACGTACAACAGACTCTTTAGAAGGTGTCCCCAACATTTCAATATCAATAACTAATCCTTGGAATCAGCAGCATATTATCGCAGGTTCGCATGGATATGGGATTGTTGAGTTTCTTAACGGAGAGATTATAAAAACATGGAACATGTCTAATAGTCCCTTAGAGCCTGTGTCAGGTTATGGAGAAGGTTATGTGCGTATTACTGGGTTGGCTTACGATAATAATAGAAATTTATGGATTTCGCAATGGGGAGCAAATAATCCCTTAGCAGTTAAGAAGAATAATGGAGAGTGGCAGGTTTTTAATTTTGACGGGAATCTGTTAAAGAGATTTACTTCAGAAATGGTATCAACGCCATGGGGTGATATTTGGATGATCTTAGAAGCAGAAGGAGAAGGATTAGCCGTTTTCAATCCCGATAAATTGTTAAATAATCAGCCGAACGCATATAAAATATTTGATGTAAAACGCTCCGATGGTACTGTGTTTAGAGATTTGCGTACAATAGCACTTGATAACGATGAAACAATGTGGATAGGCATGAAAACAGGAGGTGTTTTTGTTTACTATAATCCTCGGAGAGCTTTGGAGTCAGAAATTATTGCATCACAGTTGATTATGGAGGTTGACGATGAAATTGATTATCTTTTAAGAAGTGAAAACATTGCCGACATTAAAGTCGATGGAGGTAACAGAAAATGGATAGCAACACAAGGCGGCGGAGTATTTTTACTTAACGAAGGCGGAAACAAGCAAATTTTGAACTTAACCATTGAAAATAGCC
>DAOSIN010000222.1:0-3976 GCA_035366675.1 Salinivirgaceae bacterium
ATCCTCCAGTTGAAGACCCTGCAACTCAAAACTTCTCGTATCAAGACTCACATCCAAGGAGTTATTTTGAGCCTTATCATGAAACAAATAATCCCGGAGGTTATGATGGTCATAGCGAGAGGGCAGAACGTGAACAACAATTGTTGGTTGATGCTGTAAATTGGATTAATGCAAACCACCCGATACCTGCTGACTTAAACATAGACGCAGATAACAATGGATACGTTGATAATGTTTGTTTTATGATAAACGGAAATAGTGGCGAGTGGAATGATTTGTTGTGGGCACATAGGTGGGCGTTGTATTTGTATACTGTATATATTAACGGCAAAAGAGTTTATGACTTTACTTTTCAGCCCGAAAATCAAGTTAGTGTTAGAACTTTATGCCATGAAATGTTTCACGTACTGGGAGCACCAGATTTGTACCATTATTATAATGGTACAGATTTAAGACCAGTAGGAAAGTGGGATATCATGCAGAGTGGAGGTGGGCATATGCTTACCTACATGAAATGGAAATATGCTCAGCAAAATTGGGTTACAAATATACCCGAAATTACCGTATCGGGACAATACACTCTTTACCCGATAACCCAGCAGACAAACAACTGTTTTCGAATAGCCTCACCCGTAAACAGCCAGTTTTTTATGGTAGAGTACCGTAAACATTCAGGTGAGTTCGAGTCTCAGTTACCCGGTCAAGGGTTAATTGTATATAGAATAGATACTAGGTTTAATGGTAATGCTAATTACGATGGGATTACTGAATTTGACGAAGTTTATGTTTATCGACCTGGAGGCACACCTACAACAAATGGAAGTGTTGATGCAGCCGCGTATTCAGTAAACAATGGACATACCGCAATAAATGATAATACCGATCCATCGAGTTTTCTCACAGACGGTTCACCAGGAGGATTAAATATCTACAATGTAACAGAGATAGGAGATTCAATATCATTTAATATAAGTTTTGGTACCATGCCTTCATTCGAATTGGTTATCGATTCCAAACCTGAGGAAGGAGGAAATCCAACCGGAGCAGGATCATACGAAGCTGGAACTGTTGTTGAGTTGAAAGCAAATCCAAATCAAGGATGGAAATTTATTGCATGGACAGATAACTCGAATGTCCTTTTAAGTACTTCCCCTTCATATAACTACACTATGGGTTTTGAGAATGATACAATAATTGCCGTTTATACAAAAGACACTTATGTTGATGAGATTGAAAACCAATTTGTTATTTATCCCAATCCGGCAAACAACACGCTTTATATTAACACATTAACAGATATTTATCAAGCTATTATTTATGATATATCGGGAATGGTTTTAATGAACATTTCGTCGAAAGATGCTCTAAGGCAGATAGATGTATCGTCTTTAGAATCTGGAGTATATTTAATAGAAGTATATGACAGCAGTAAAATGAATAAAACAATCAACAAGTTTATAAGGTTGTAAATTACCTTATAATTGATAAAAAGCTACTTGAAGAGAGTAGCTTTTTTTGTATCTTTAGAGTTTATTTGTGTCTTAGTTATGTGATATACAGAGTTTTATGACTACCAAAATAAAACTATAACTAAATCTTAATAATATTGTAACCAACTTTGTATAGTTTCCTAACTTCGCCACTACCATAAAGGCAAAATGACATATAGTGCCTTTAACTTAATGAGTTTTTAATTTAATTGTAAAAAAAATATAAACATATGAAAATCAAATCTTTACTCAAAACATTAATGACCTTTGCAATTCTTTCAACAACAGCAAATTTGGGATTAGGTCAAGTAAGTTTGTCAGGAACAAGCTATAGCGAAACATTTGATAGTATTTCGTCAGGTTTGCCTGAAGGTTGGACAGTTCGTACAGGTGCAACAGACACTGCTCTTGGAGAAACTAAAATCCTAGCAACAAGTCCGACATCTTGGAGCCATATCACAGGAGCTTTCAAAAATGTTGCTTCTGCCGATGGTTTAGAATATGATAGCGATGCCACTGCACAAGAAAACTCTGCAGATAGGGCATTAGGAGTGAGACAAACTGGTTCATTTGGAGATCCAGGAGCAGCTTTCGTTTTCCATATTGCAAATACTGAGGGATTAGCAAACTTCGTTTTAGAGTTTAAATTACAGTCATTACATGTCAGTTCTCCAAGAAAAACGACATGGCTTGTTGATTATGGGTTTGGGAGTGATCCAACAGAATTTACTCCAGTTACGACGTTGCCTGATACGTTGTTTACAGGAAACTTATCGTTTACCAACACCCAAGTTCAAGTAAATTTTGGCAATGCTCTAAATAACAAAAGCGAGAATGTTTGGATACGTATAGTTACGTTATCGTCTTCGTCAGGCTCGTCAAGCAGGGCAACTACTGGAATAGATGACTTTCAATTAAACTGGACAACCGCATCTTCTTCATATATTGTAAACTATTCAGTGTTTGGCTCCAACGGTTCACTCTCGGCAACTGTTGATGGTTCAAGTATAAGTTCTGGTAGTGATGTGGAATCTAACAAAAATGTTGTTTTTACCGCCCAACCAGACGCAGGTTACAAAGTTAAAGAGTGGAAAAACAACGGAACAGTAGTTTCAGGAAATACCACTAACTCATATACTGTAGAAAATTTATCAGAAAATATAAACGTTACCGTTGAATTTGAGTTAATTCAAAAATATACTTTAACAATCAATATTGTAGGAAACGGTTCTGTAATTGTTAACGGCTCAAATTATACAATGCCAATGTTATTAGATGGAGGCAGTGAGGTTGCTTTATCAGCAGTAGCAACTGCTCCGTGGTCATTTGATGGTTGGACAGGTGGATTAGTTTCAACGAACAGTAATGATACAGTAACCATAAATTCTGATATCACAATAACAGCAACATTTATTCAACTACCTGAAACAATTGTTGAATGGACTTTCCCTGTAACTGGCGAAGATAGATTAGCCAGCGGTGGTATCGATATCAACTTAGGCAGAATGATTTCACGAGAGTCAGAGTTTACAGGTAATTACTCTGATGTTGAAGGCAATGGCACAAGAGCAGTTAGCTCCACTAAATGGGAAGATGGAGCTGACAGTAAGTATTGGATAATCGATTTTGCTACAACAGGATACGAAAATATCATACTCTCATCAAAACAACAAGGTTCAAATAAAGGTCCACGTGATTTCAAAGTCCAAGTAAAAATAGATGGAACAGATTGGATTGACGTTGACAGTTCAGAAATAATTGTTGCCAACAACTTTACAAGCGGCGTTCTGTCAGATATTGCTCTGCCCGAGATATGCAATAATCAAGGTAAAGTCTATTTGCGTTGGTTAATGACAAGCGACACATCTGTTAATGGTTCGACAGTTACTTCTGTGGGGGCAAACCGTATTGATAATATCATTATTAAAGGCAATGTGTCAGCCAGCTCTCACTATTCTGTTATGTTGGCTAAAAATGGTTTGGGACAAATTTCTCCTGATGAAGGAGTCTATTCTTATAACAGTCGCACCTCTATAACCTTACAAGCTATTCCCGACGAAGGACAAGTTTTCGATGGTTGGACAGGCGATTTTATTTCAAACAACGCCACTGAAACACTTTTAGTTGATGATAATAAAGTAGTTACAGCAAACTTCCGTCCATTTGCATCGGCAACAATAGATCCTGTATCAGGAGATCTATACGAAGAGACAGAATATTTGTCAACTGTTATTACTTGGAATGATGCCAATGAAGTTATATCAATAACAGCTAATCAAAGTATTCTAATCCAAGGAGAAGACTATACAATTACCGATATTGATGGTAATACAGCAACGTTGACATTTAATGTTGTTGAATTTATTATAAGCAAATCAATAAAAGAAGCAGAGGAGATATTATGTGAAATATCTTTCGATGTGGGGGCAAGTAGCATATACACTATTTATAACTATTCTGTGCCACAGTTTTACGTGACATTTAAT
>DAOSIN010000223.1:0-3975 GCA_035366675.1 Salinivirgaceae bacterium
TCTTCATAACTTCGAATTTTTTGAATGATTTCATTTAACATATTTCTCACGGTGGGATAACTCAGTTTGAGCTCCGCCGACATATCTTTTAGACTTCCGCTGTTTTTTACAAAGCGGAGAATAAACTGCAACTCATCTTCTGAAAGACGGAGAAGAAGCGGAAGTTCGTACAGTCCAGAAACTTCTGTCTGACAACTCCCGCATTTCAAAGCTATTACTTTTAGCTGTGCTTGACAGCTCGGACAAGATGTAGGTAACATAATTTTATTTTCTTAATTAATAATGACACAAAGATAATATAATTTTTAACAATATTCAAACATTGTTTAATTTTATTTAACTATTTATAAATAATATTTATAAAATTGTTGTTATATCTTTATACAAATGCAAAAGAGATGGATCTCATAAAAGCAATCCACCTCTTTAAGTATATTTTTTTAACAGCTAACTGATAGCAATCAAAAGTTTTTCAATCTTATTCCCCATTTTCTTCTTCATCTGTACCATACAATAACTCAAGGGCTTTTTCTTGCCACGTTACAGGTGGGAAATACGGTGATTTTCGTACTAATTTTAGAAGTTCATTTCTGTCTCTTGATTGTGCTAAAGCACTACATAAGCCACGTATATCAACTTCTGTTTGTCCTCTTTCTAAGTCAAAGAACACACTTCCTATAACTTTTAATTTTGTTGCCCAAGATAGTGGAGCACAATGGTTATCAAAAATCAAAGAATATTGTCCTAACATCTCTTCTACACCAGCCTGGCAAAAAAATCCTCCCTGTATATCGCTTGAACTTTTTGCTCGATTTGCTCCACCACTTGAAGGAAACATCGGATGCATTATCACTCTTGCTTCTACAACATCTCCAGTAAAGACCTGTTCTCCTTCATCATCGTAAAACCCCGTAAATATTCCTGCAAAAATAACTCTTACAATAAAATGATTAGAGTATTTTAAAATCTCAAGTTCTTTACTAAAATCTAAGATGTCAGGATTATGGTCAGTTTCATATTTTGGGTTATTTGTGATAATGTACATACAATCATAAATAAAGAAAAAACGTCCAAGTCCTGTAACTCCAAATTCTCCGTCTTGATCAATAAACCGAACTTTTATTGAGTGACTATCGGGCCAGCTAACACCCGCTGCAATATCAAAAAGATTAGAGTTGCAAAATTCTTTTAATGCCTCTAAACTTACCAGTTTTGAATAGTCATTTTCCATACCTTATTTCATTAACTTTCAACTAAAAAAGTATCTTAACCCCCGCCAAAACATGCAACCTATGCATTTGATAGTTGTCATAAACATACTGACGGCGATTAAGAATATTGCATCCCTTGATGAAAAACCCAAAAATTCTGTTTAGTTGGTACTCAGCCATTAGGTTTAAATCGACCAAAGGATCTAAAACTCCCTGAGTTCCATCATATTTCTTAACTGTCCTTTCGCCACGATAAAAAAGGTCACTTGAGAGTGTCAGTTTTTCTATCAAACGGTACCGGACGGTTAGGTCTGCTACAATACGTGGCAAATGCCAAGGTGCTTCAAGCGAATCGAGCGTATAGGTTGAATATTGCCCGCGCAAAATGATATTTAGCTGGTCGGACTGTTTCCACGAAAGCTCGCCACCTACCGAAAAAGTTGACATGTTGTCATATTCAACTGTAAAGAAGCGTCCGCGAAGGTCTGATGTATCGGGTACGTAAAAATATTGATTATCAGTTTTTTGATATGTTGCGTTAACATTAAAACCCAAACGACTGCTAACCATGCCTCTAAGCCCTCCGTTTACAATTAGCTTATTGTTAGTGGGTTGGACTGATAGTTGCGGATTGATAAAAAAGTTTTCATCAACCATTCGCTCAAATGTGTTTAGCTGATAATTGCCAGTTACCTCGACATAAGGCACCAAGAAAAACGCTGCAATATTATAATGTAGTTTAACATTAGGATATAAAAAGTACTTTGTAATATGTTCATTGTAAGTAGAGTTGGCTCCCACTTGGATACGCCATGTTTTCCCAAACATTCCTAACCAAGGGTTAAAATCTATAAAAAAGTTGCTAATGGTGTCGGGCAGATTTTCGTTCATTATATATTTGAATTTTGCCTCCATGCCAAGAAACTTATTATCATAATATTTATCAACATATACATTAAGACCAAATTTATCCTCAACTACACTATTTGCTGCCTGTAAGTGATTAAATGATAACGTAGTAGTAAAATTTGCTTTCTTGCTACTGCGGTCGAAACTATAAAGCGAAACATCTGCTTTAAAGCGTGATACAGACTGAAAATCATTTGTCAACAGTGAATCAGGAATGGTAATTTCGGCAGGAGAAACGGCTTGACCGTAGTAGTTACATCTATTGTTGTCAAACTGTATGTTTCCTTCGAGTGCAGAACGTTTGAAAAACTTTTTTCCGTTCGCCAACACTTCAGTATCGGTAGAAGTAAGTTTGACATCACGACCCCACTGGTCTTTGATTTTTCCGAACGAGCCCAGAAAATCAGCTCCTGCAAACCATTGATAATCTTCACTTCTCAACGAATTTACCCTTAATTGACCAATTCCTGAAAGATAATTTCCAGCTCCTAACAAAAGATACGCATGCTCTATCGGATAAATAGGTTCTCCCATAAGCTTAGCTGGCTTAATAGTTCGTGGCGTAAATTTGCCAAACATGGCAGATGACTGTATATTGTAATCAAAATTGACTTGAACTTTTGCAGTATCCTCAAATTCAGGTAGTAACGTAATACGTTCGGCTTCACGAACAACTGGTTCATACTCTTTCTCAACCACTACCTCTTTAGTATGCTCTTTTTGGGGTTCTTGGGCTTGTGTTGACGTATATATAGTTGCTACTAACAGTATGCTTATTATTAATGGTTTTGCGCAAATCTTCATAAGTTAAAAGTTTTTAAAGTTAAAAGTTTTTAAAGTAGAGACGGAGCATGCTCCGTCTCTACAAAAATTACTGTTCATCTATTAATACATCTTTGTCTTGTTTTTCAAATGGTTCATTTTCAACTGTTGATATTGAGCTTAGTATCTCCTCAGCTTGAGCTTTTACTCCATCGTCATCATCGGGATAACTATCCAAAAGGCTTTGTAAGTATGCTTTTGCTTGGAAATTATCGCCTTTATCTTTCAAAATCGTGGCTAACAGTAAGAAGCTCTCACCTAACCACTTGTAATGCGGTGTTGAGACTTTTATGTATTCAAGAATTGCTTTTTCCGCACTATCAGACTTTCCTGTTTTATGTAATATTTGAGCCACCATGTACCTTGCCTCTGCTCCTTCGGGTGTTCGAGTATTTGCCTGTAATTCCTTAAAATCTGCCAAAGCTTTGCCATAGTCGTTTACAGCATATAACGCTTTAGCACGCGAGTAAATAGCTTCAATTTGAACCTCTTGCGATACGCCGGGCAGTTTTAAAACATTTTCGACCGCCTCGGGAACTTTATCCCAGTTGTTAAGCTTGTAATTACAACGCATTATTCCGATATGTCCCTCAGCAAGAAGCTCTTCCGCATCGGCAATCTCTATTAGCTTTTCGTATGATTTAATGGCTAAAACATAATCGCCTGTCCTGTAGCTAAGTCTCGACAACTCTGTCACGGCAAGCAGTGAGTAGATATTTCTCGGCAATTCCGCAACATTAGTAAAAGCGGCTATTGCCATTGTTGTATCCTTAATCTTTAGTGCACACATCCCTCTGTAGAACTCGGAATTGGATAAAAACTTTCCGTTGGGATACTTTTTGGAATAGTCGGTCAGCATTGATATTGCTTTATCATAATCATTTGAAAGATAGGCTTTTTCGGCAGTAATAAATGTTAACGAGTCTTTTTCGATTGCGCTTACATCTCGATTAATTGTTTTAGCATAAGAAAAATAGCTGTCAATATCGTTCATTTCGATATAGACATTTTTCAGTGTTGCAGCAGCTTCGTT
>DAOSIN010000224.1:0-3967 GCA_035366675.1 Salinivirgaceae bacterium
AAGTGGTACAGAAACGAAATCAGAGTTATAAAAAACAACAAAAACATATACTCGTACCGCGATGCGCAAGGTTTTCGTAAAAACGATAATCAAAAGCTAACAGTAGTGCCAATTGATGCTTATATGTTTCATTACGGGTGGGTTAAAGATCCCCGCGCAATGCAAAGAAAACAGGAAAGCTTTCATAAACTCTGGCACGATGATCAATGGGTTGAGCAAAACGTTGTAAAAGCACCCGAATATGATTATTTGGCAAATATCGACCAACTTGTACTGTTTGACGAAACGCATCCAAAAGTTATGTTAGATAGAATAAATGCGAAAAATTGGAAATTTGAATACGATATTTCGTTTGAGCGAAAAACATTTAAGCAACGTGTGAAAGAGATACTTAACAATGTTTTTGGTATTTCTACGGAGTACAAGAACTATCTGATATACAAGTAGAGACGTCATAATATGGCGTCTCTACAAAAAAACATAAACATTTTAAACATGGTTAGAAAAATTATTTATAGAGTAACGCTTGTAATAAGTTTCTTATTGACTGTGTTTTACATGCAATCTTGCCAACTTATTTATCCAGCTGAAGGAGATATTGTTATCAATGAAACACTTATTGGCGAAGTTAAGTCGTTGATAATTAACGATGTGTTTAATGTTTATATAACACCTGATTCTACAAACCTTATTACGATAGAATGTGGTGAAAATCAAGCTAGAACAATTAAAATTTTATATGATAGTATTAGTCGCAAACTGACATTAGCTAATACTGCTAAGATAATCGCAACACAAGGATACAGACCTATAAATGTCTATTTACACGTAAACTCGCTTGCCGAAATTGAGATTACTGAAGCAGCAAGAGTTTATTTTACTGACACAATGCATGTTTCAAATTTTCTGTTTTCACATCATGGCGATATGGGCGACTCTGATTTAAAACTAAATGCCGAAAACATCGAGATTAAAATATATGATAGTGGTGGAAAATATATGTTTAGTGGTAACGCAAATTACTTATATATTTTTAATCGTGGATTAGCAACTATTAATGCAACAGAACTATTAGCTATAAAAGTCAAATGTAACCAAGTGTCAAACGGACACTGCCACTTAAGTGCACAAAAGGAATTGAGATGGAAAATTTATATGAACGGTAATATTTATCAAAATGGAATAATAGAGCATATCGAGGGAGAGAGCTATGGAAAAGGGAAACTATATATAAATCAGTAAATTAAGCTCGAAATTTAAATATGATAGACAACATTTTGACGATATAAATATTACCAGCAATGTACAAACACGATGATTATAAATAAATATCGACTTTTTGTTTTTTCATTATTGCCACTGTTTTTAATTACCACAATACGTTCTCAGCCAGTTGAAGACAGTTTGCGTCCTTCAATCTATTTTCAGGCTTCGACTTACACTGGATATCTGTACGCTCATCACAGATCAATGGTCTATTTTATAGAAAACTATACGCGAGGGGCACAACTTCGTGTTGGCTGGCGTTTTAATGGCAGTTCCGACTGGGAAAAAGCGTATAGATATCCCTCAGCGGGTGTTGGATATATGATTTCTGACTTTGGTAATCCTTGCATGTTGGGATACGGTCATGCAGCCTTCGGATATCTCGATATTCCGATAATAGAAACTAATAGGTTTGTGTGGAACTATAATCTTGGAGCAGGACTTGCATACGTGTCTAAAAAATTTCATTTAACGACAAATCCGAATAATATAGCAATTGGTTCGCATATTAACTCATTTCTACTTATAACTTCCGGGATCGAATATCGTCCAACCAATAAAACGACTTTAGGTCTCGATTTTGGGCTAAATCATTATTCGAATGGAAATATAGCTATGCCTAACTGGGGACTTAATACTTTTTTTGTGATGTTCGGTGCTAAACAAAAATTAGATGATAGGCAAAAACTGAGTAATGCAACTGTCAGCAAAGCAACCAAAAAGTGGGAAAACCTAATACACTTCGGCGTTGGATACAAGGAAATAAGACCGATTGATGGAACAAAAAACTTTGCTGCCGACCTGCACTATACCATCCGCAGAAGATTTTCACACACAAACTCATGGGGAGGGGGAGTTGACCTCCTTTACGATGGCAGTATGCGCAAATCCATTAAATACAGTGCTGGAGAATATTATCTCGCACACGATAGCATATGCAACCCAAGTTTTGTGCGGAACTTCTCACCAGCGTGTCACGCCAATTGGTCGATGCATTTCGGGAAAATAACATTCAATATTCAAATGGGATTATATTTCTATAACGCTTTAGACCGCATATATTTTAATCGATGGATTTTAGAAGTAGATGTAACACAGCAAATTAGCTTAATGGTGGCACTAAAATCACATCTTGGTTCAGCTGACCATATTGAAGTTGGACTTGTGTGGAAATTAAATGGTTGTTTTAATAAATAATTTTATTAGCTTTGTATCTAATTAAAATCTTTTTGTAACTTAGCAATTTTAAAAGAATAATAAGCAGACAAAAAAGAGTGTAATTAGTTGTTTGTCAGACGGAAATAAATTTACGAAATGTTTAGCACTATAGATTTGTAATTATATAAAATCGACGAATTTAAACAAACTTGTTACAAACACGTGAATTTAACATTTCATTAACATAATAAATCTCAAGTGTCCGATACCAAAATAGTATTAAATGAAAAATAACTAACAATATGGGTGCAAACATCAATTTTATAAAAACGGTATTAGCGCTACATGACGAAATGGTGTCAAATGGCTTTTCGCTTGTTTATGAAGGTGTGTTTAGTCATGACATCATGAAAATGTTTACCTCCATGACTGAAAACAACATGGACAAGCAAAACGAAGACAAGTCAGTGCGCCGCAAAGTTTTCCACGTAATGGTTGAATGTCTACAAAACATGACAAAGCATTCCGACGATTACGATGCTAATGATAGAATCGGTAACGGAATGTTTATTGTCGGAAAAAATGAGGGCTTTTGGAATATCATTACTGCAAACAAAATTTTTAGAGAAAAAATTGACCCACTGAAGCGATCAATTGATACAATAAACTCGCTATCGCAAGAGGAGTTAAAGGCTCTGTATAAAAAGCAAATTAGAGAAGGAACTCTTTCTGAAAAAGGAGGTGCAGGACTCGGATTAATTGATATTGCCAGAAAAACCGGTCGTAAATTAGAGTATCAGTTTTTGCCATTAGATGACAAAGACAACTTTTTTTTCTTACTAAAAGTGAAAATTGCAACAGATCCTGATTCAGGAGATGAGTAAAAGAATGTTTTAAACGGAGGGGGCAATCAAGTCTTTATCTACACGGAAGACATGATTGCTCACACTTTTTACATATAATTATCAACTTGGACATCTCGCAGTCCATCACTTCTGACGATATATTTTTGTATATGAAACGAACATGCCAACCAAAACGTGATACCCAATAGTATGATTATAAAGCATGTGAGTTCCATATGACCATAGACTGAAAAAATTATTAACGTATGAAAGTGCGCAATGTTACACTACTTATTTGCTTAATTTGCACTAAAGTGGTCATAGGGCAGCACTTGAATTATACCCATTTGTTTTTGGATAAGGGATTGTCACAATCCCAAGTAACTTGTGTTGATATTGATAAGTACGGTTACCTGTGGTTAGGGACCGATGGAGGTGGAGTTGACTATTTCGACGGAAAACAATTTACAAATATCAAAACTGAGCACGGATTATCATATACACGAGTTGTTTCGCTTATTGTTAGAGATAACAACGAGGTAATTTGTGGGATAATGCAACATTTTTTCTCCATCATAAAACGCGATACAATATTAAATTTTGACTCTGACATTATTTATGGTAGCACGACAGTAACGGCTTTTACACAGACTGATAACGGAGAAATTTTGCTTGGTAACGATGTAGGAGATGTTTTT
>DAOSIN010000225.1:0-3960 GCA_035366675.1 Salinivirgaceae bacterium
ATGGAACTCACATGCTTTGTAATCATGCTTTTGGGTGTCACGTTTAGGTTGGCATGTTCGTTTTATAACTTTTAGATTTTTGATTTGTTGTCTTTTAAATTGCTTTGTCAAAAACACTGTGATATGAACAAAAATACCATTTTTTTCAATAAAATAGGTTTTAGACAGTTAGTTTCTTTTAATAAATTACTCTATTATATTGTAATAAGTCAAGAAACTTATTGTCAACAATTTAAAGCATATTAATTTATATTTTTACTTTTTCAACTTTTCAAGCCTCGCTAGTTAATTGAATTTCGCTATTTTATGCGAAAAAAAATGTAAAAATATTTTGTAACCAAGAAAATATAACTACCTTTGCAACCGCAAAAGAAACAAAATATAGTTTCTTAAGAAGCAAGGCCCGTTCGTCTAGCGGTTAGGACGCCAGATTTTCATTCTGGTAGCAGGGGTTCGATTCCCCTACGGGCTACAATTTCAACATATTAAGGAGAAAAGTATTATGGCAAATCATAAGTCAGCAAAAAAAAGAGTTCGTCAGACGGAAAGAAGAAGATTGTATAATCGCTACTATGCAAGAACTACACGTAATGCAATTAAAAAATTACGTGCCATGACAGACAAGAAAGAAGCACAAGAAGCTCTACCAAAAGTTGTATCGCTTGTTGATCGCCTGTCTAAAAGAGGTATTATACACGACAATAAAGCTTCGAACTTAAAGTCGAAATTGACTCTATTTGTTAATAAGCTGTAATAGATATACAATAAATTTCAGAGGGATAGCTGTTTAGTTATCCCTTTTTTTGTAGCTTTGGGAAATTAAATCTACTCTTTTACATGAGCAACTCCAAAAAATTGTCAATCAATCAATGGGCACTCGAGGATAGACCACGTGAAAAACTACTGCTAAAAGGAAGTAGAGAACTCAGCAATGCCGAGTTGTTGGCAATTTTGTTAGGTTCAGGAAGTACCACAGAGAGTGCTGTTGATTTGTCAAAGCGGATTATGAAAGCTTATAATGATGATTTGTCAGAGTTTTTTGGAGCTTCAATCGCTGATTTACAGAAATTTAAAGGAGTAGGAGAGGCTAAATCGGTTACCATAATGGCAGCTATTGAATTGGCAAGACGTTATGTAGCCTCAAAAGGCGAGAAAACCCCAACATTTGTACACTCTCCCGAAGATGCCTATAGAGCAATACTCCCAACATTAATAGGAGTTAAACATGAGGAGTTTTGGATATTGTGTTTATCCGCCTCAAACCAAATAATATCGAAGTATAAGATTTCGCAAGGAGGGCTCACTTCAACAACTGTTGATTTAAGAGTTATCTTTCAAAAAGTATTGGCTGATAATGCTGTATCAATAATAGTTTGTCATAATCACCCATCAGGTAGCACAGTAATTAGCGAACCTGACAAAAAAATAACACAACGAATTAAATCGGCAGCGCAAACGTTAGACATTGTTTTACACGATCATATAATAGTAACTGACAGTACTTTTGTTAGTTTCTCAGAAAAAAACTTGTTATAGGAATTAATGTAAACTTTAGGTCAGAAAATTATGGAAATTAAACTTTTATGCTCTTATAGCTCGGTATTTAATCAATATATGGCAGAGTTGCGAGATATTGATATTCAAAAAGATAGCATGCGTTTTAGAAATAATATGAGACGTATAGGCAGTATTATGGCTTACGAAATAAGCAAAACATTGGAATATACCGACCGCATGACACAAACATCTTTGGGGGAGATATCCGTTCCTGTTTTAAAAGTACAGCCAGTCCTTGCAACAATACTGAGGGCTGGATTGCCACTACATCAAGGTATGTTAGATGTTTTTGACAAAGCCGAGAATGCTTTTATATCAGCCTATAGGTCTTACGAGCCTGACGGTTCTTTTACAATCAGCTTTGAGCACATATCTACACCTTCGCTCAACGATAAGATCGTGATTTTATGCGACGCTATGCTTGCAACAGGCGCAAGTATGGTTTTGTCTTACAATGCGTTATTGAAAAAAGGAACACCTTCGCATGTCCATATTGCTGCTATAATCGCCTCTAAAGAGGGAGTTGAGTATGTCCAACGACACTTAAGCAACAAAAATGTAACCCTTTGGGTTGGTGTTGTTGACGATGAGCTTACATCAAAATCCTATATAGTACCAGGATTAGGCGATGCAGGAGACTTGGCTTATGGTAGTAAAAACTAAAGCAATTAGCAATTGAGTTAAAAGGTAAAAGTGGAAAGTACAGACGGAGCATGCTCCGTCTGTACAAAGAGTTTGGCTTTTGGCTGTTAGTCGTTGGCAATTATATGGGGTAATTGTTGTATCAATAGCCATGACTTTTAATACCAATTGTAATTTAAAAATAGTCCAATATTTTTAAAATTACAATTGATATAATCTGCGTTCACATTGCTAATCTAGTTTTGAAACAATAGGAAGCCTGCGCCCAAAACCGAAAGCTTTGGAAGATACCCGAAGTATTGGCGGTGCCTGTAAACGCTTATATTCTGAACCGTTTACCAATCGAATTATCTTTTTTACAACATCTGCGTCAAAACCCAAGTCAACAATTTCACTCTCAGACATTTGCTTCTCGATATAATTAAATAAAATTTTATCTAATATGTCGTAATCGGGCAAACTGTCGGTATCCTTTTGGTCGGGGCGTAATTCTGCTGATGGTGGTTTTGTTATTATATTGTTTGGAATTATAGTTTGTTCAAAGTTAATTAGTTTCGCTAACGAATAAACATCAGTTTTGTAAACATCACCAATAACTGATATAGCTCCGACCGAATCGCCGTACATGGTTGAATATCCGACTGCAAATTCACTTTTATTACTGCAATTTAAAACTATATATCCAAATTTATTGCTGATAGTCATTAATAAAGTCCCTCTGATACGTGCTTGCAGATTTTCTTCGGCTAATCCGAAAGGTAGATCTTTGAAAATTGGTTGCAGGTTTTTGCGATAATTGTCAAAAAGAGAGTTTATATGTATTTGATGATATTCAATATCCAAGTTTTTAGCTAATTGCATTGCATCAACAACTGAATGATCGGAACTAAATTCTGAAGGCATCAATACCCCAATAACATTTTTATTACCCAAAGCCTCTGTTGCTAAAGCAGCCACAACAGCTGAATCCAAGCCACCAGAGAGTCCAATCAAGGCTTTTGAGAAACCATTTTTGGAAAAAAAATCTTTAATACCTAAAATTAAAGCCTCTTTGATTTTTATTAATGAATCTGTTTGGAAAGTAGGCGTTATAATAGTTTTGTGGATATTTGAAAAATCAAATATTAGAGTATCCTCCGAAAAACTCTTTAACTGTGCCGCAACCTTTAAATTTTGATTCAAAACTAAAGACCCCCCACTAAAAATCAAGTCACCATTGCCACCAACTAAGTTTACATTTATCAAAGGAATATTGTATTTTGAAACTGTTTGTCGGAATAGCTCTATTTTTTTGTTTTCCTGTAAATATGAAAACGGTTTTGCCGAAATATTTACGATAAGTGAAGGGTTTGACTTTACTAATTTTTCAAGTGGACTGTTTGTGTAGCACTCGGCGTTTATGCGAGAATCGAATAAAGATTGACCACATGAAATATCATCGCCTATTGTAATGGCAATTGGAACTCCTTTTATATCAACAATGTCGAACTTGTTGTTTGGATTGAAATACCGACACTCGTCAAATAAATCGTAATTTGATAGTGCAGTTTTGTGTATAACTTGCTTTATTACGCCATTGTCTATAACATAAGCAGAGTTATATAGCCTTTTGTTTTCTTTTTTACTGTTGGTTGTTGAAGGAGCACCAACAATTACAGCGATATCGGTAGTATGTAGTAAAATATCGTTTATTGCTTTTTGAGACTTTTCTATAAATCCTCTGCTTTTTAGTAAATCCTTAGGAGGATATCCACAAACAGA
>DAOSIN010000226.1:0-3960 GCA_035366675.1 Salinivirgaceae bacterium
CATTACCTTTCCTATTTAGGATTGAGGGATAGAGGAGTAGCATTAGTTATGATAGCAATTACGATAGTATCACATGTTTTGGCAGGGTTGTTGATGTTTCATATTAAGTATCCAGCAAAACAGGAATTGATACTCTTTGCCATTTGGCCCACACTTATTTTTATCACTCTTTTTTCAATAACTAAAATTGTAAAACCGAAGGAAAAAAAGAAAAATGCGTAACACCTTAATAACCACTGCTTCAATAATACTGTCAGTATGTACAATTGCTATCATTAAATATCTATCAAGTTCCACAACCAATCAAAAAGAAGAGATAATATTTCAGAAAGATATTGATATATCACATATCACGAAGATAGAGTCTCTGCCAATTCCTTTAACTCTGACTTTTGCAGGTGAGGAAGTTCCTCTTGAGTATATAGACGTTAGAGAAAAGTTAGATAGAGAATTGGCTGTAAACTGTTTTTTGCACTCAAGCACATATATATTAATTAAAAGGGCAAACAGATATTTACCATATATAAGTAAAATATTGTCTGATAATGACTTGCCAGACGATTTAAAATATATTCCTGTAATTGAAAGCGGGCTTGCAAATGCTGTTTCTCCATCAAAGGCAGTCGGGTTTTGGCAATTTCTTGAAGAAACGGCAAAAGAGTATGGATTGGAAGTAAATAAAGAGATAGACGAACGTTATAACTGGAAAAAATCAACCCAAGCAGCTTGTAACTATTTTAAGTGGTTAAATAAAAAATATAACTCATGGACATTAAGTGCAGCTGCATACAATTGTGGCAGAACATCGCTTAATAGGTTTATCAATACACAAAAAGTTGATAACTACTACTCACTTTTACTTTCAGAGGAGACTGAACGTTATCTGTTTAGAGCCTTAGCTTTAAAGTTAATACTCTCTGAACCTGAGCGATATGGCTATTTTGTTGAACACAATGAAAAGTACCCATACATTGATACATACGAAGTTGAGATAGACAAAACTATTCCCGATCTAGCACTGTGGGCAAGGAAAAAGGGATTGACATATCGTGAATTGAAATACTTTAACCCTTGGTTACGTACCAACACGCTTACAGTTAAGAAGAACAAAAAGTACATCATCGAACTACCACATGATAGTTATAGAAAAGTTCGTTAATTTCCTTATAATTAAAGGATAGTGGTGAATTGTAATTTTACTAAACAGATGGATTCCGAAAATATTAAAGATAATATTACCGATAATAATTCTAAGAACATTAATGTTTTTGGTGCGCGTGAAAACAATCTGAAAAACATTGATGTTTCAATACCACGCAATAAACTAACCGTTATAACAGGATTAAGCGGAAGCGGAAAATCTTCACTCGCTTTCGACACGATATGCGCAGAGGGGCAAAGACGTTATATAGAGACATTTCCAAGCTATGCCAGACAATTTCTCGGTGTTTTAGAACGACCCGATGTTGATAGAATAACCGGTTTAAGCCCCGTAATCAGTATCGAACAAAAAACTACAAACAAAAATCCTCGCTCAACTGTAGGAACCGTGACTGAGATATATGATTTTGTAAGACTTTTATACGCAAAAATTAGCGATGCATATTCGCCAGCCACAGGAAAGCCGATGGTGAAATATACTGAAGAGCAAATACACGATTTAATCACTAAACGTTTTGTTAATCAATCAGTTTATATTCTAGCACCTATAGTTAGAGGTAGAAAAGGGCATTATAGAGAGCTGTTCGAGCAAACCAGACTCAAAGGATATATATACGCCCGAATAGATGGAAAAATCGTTGAATTGAAACCAGGCTTAAAGCTCGATAGATACAGCATACACAACATTGAAACAGTAATTGACAAGATAGTAGTAAAAGAAGACGATCAAAGACTGAAACGTTCAATAAAAACAGCTTTGGAACAAGGTAAAGGTACAATGATGATTTTCTTTCCAGAGACAGAGAATATTGAACATTTTTCCAAAAATTTGATGTGTCCCGATACTGGAATCTCTTACGATATGCCGCAGCCACATACTTTTTCGTATAATAGTCCGGCTGGTTGGTGTCCGCAGTGTAAAGGGTTAGGAGAAATAAGTGAGATAGATATCTCGAAGATTATCTCTGACACAAATTTATCTATTCGTGACGGTGGTATTGTACCAATTGGGAAATACAAGCCCTCTGTCATTTTTTGGCAATTAGAGGCTATTGCTATCAAACATAAAACAAGCTTAGAAATACCAATTAAAGATTTACCCGATGATTTTATGGAAGCTGTACTCTACGGAGTTGATTATCCTATAGCGTTAGATAAAACTCCTTTAGGTACTTATTCTGGATATAAGGTTAGTTATGAGGGTATTATAGAAATTTTGAAACAACACGTTGAGGAAAATAGCGAAGGTAAGGCAGTAAAAAAATATTTCAAAGAACAGGTTTGCCCTGAATGTAATGGTGCAAGACTGAAAAAAGAGTCTTTAAACTTTAGAATTAACAATAAAAACATTGCAGAAATAAGCCAAATGGATATTGAGGAGCTATCGCTTTGGTTTTCAGGTTTATATGAGCAATTGGGAACAAGACAACAAAAATTAGCTTCTGATATTTTAAAAGAGATAAATAACCGAATAACTTTCTTGTTAAATGTAGGATTAGGCTATCTCTCTTTAAACAGAGGTTCAAAAACTCTTTCGGGAGGCGAGAGCCAACGAATCAGATTGGCGACTCAGATAGGAGCGCAGTTAGTTAATGTCTTGTATGTTTTAGATGAACCAAGCATTGGACTTCATCAGCGTGACAACATACGACTAATAAACTCACTTAAATCACTTCGCGATTTAGGAAACAGTATAATTGTTGTCGAACACGATAAAGAGATGATTGAGGCTGCCGATTTTGTTGTTGACATTGGACCCGGAGCAGGTCGAAAAGGTGGGCAGATATGTGCAACTGGAAGAATCGAGGAAATTACCAAAAACGACTCAATAACATCGCAGTATCTGAATGGAACAAAACAAATTCTAATTCCGTCTAATAGAAGAAAAGGGAACGGTAAGACAATTGTTTTGATAGGAGCAACTGGGAACAATCTAAAAAATGTGAATGTCGAAATCCCATTAGGAAAATTTATTTGTGTCACAGGTGTCAGTGGCAGCGGAAAATCGAGCTTAATAAATGAAACACTGCACCCAATACTTAATAAACACTTTTTTAATGCTTTAAAAGACCCTCTGCCTTACAAGTCAATTAAAGGAATAGAGAATATTGATAAAGTAATAGAGATAGATCAAAGCCCGTTAGGTCGGACACCACGAAGTAATCCGGCAACGTACACCAATGTCTTTAACGAAATTAGAAAAATTTTTGCTCAACTTCCAGAATCAAATATAAGAGCATATAAACCCGGACGTTTCTCTTTTAATGTCAAAGGCGGAAGATGTGAAACCTGCAAAGGAGCCGGGCTTCAAACCATTGAGATGAACTTCCTGCCGAGCGTATATGTTGAGTGTAAAGATTGTCGAGGCAAACGGTACAATCGAGAGACATTAGAAGTAAGATACAAAGGCAAAAGTATTAGCGATGTGCTTGAAATGACTGTAAATCAAGCAGTTGATTTTTTTGAAAATATCCCGAAAATCAGAAGAGTTTTGAAAGTAATTCAGAAAGTTGGGTTAGGATATATTAAACTTGGACAGTCCTCAACTACTTTAAGTGGTGGCGAGTCGCAGAGGGTTAAACTGTCGGCAGAGTTAGCACGTCCCGGAACAGGTAATACACTCTATATTTTAGATGAACCTACAACAGGTTTGCATTTTGAAGATGTTCGTGTTCTGTTAGATGTGTTGAACGAATTGGTAAACAAAGGCAATACCGTAATAATTATAGAGCACAATTTAGATATTATAAAATCAGCTGATCATATAATCGATATTGGTCCTGAAGGTGGGAGAGAAGG
>DAOSIN010000227.1:0-3910 GCA_035366675.1 Salinivirgaceae bacterium
ACAAATAAACAGTTTTGGCTTCACTTCATACAGTCTTTCCTTGATATTAGGGGAGTAATGTCCGGGATATCCGCCAATATGTATCATCAGCACTTTTACGTTGTGTTCTGTAAATTCCAATATTTCGGGGAATGTTCTGCGAACATCAAAATCATCAACGTTGCCATAAACTGCTTTAACAGGGGCGATCTCCTCTAACTCCTCGATAACCTCTAAACTACCAATATCTCCTGCATGCCAAATTTGGTCAACGTTAGCAAAATGTTTTACAATTTTTGGGTTCAGCCAACCGTGAGTGTCTGATAATAAACCTATTCTGAGTGCTTTAGTCATGTCGAATTACTAATAATATAGATACAAAAATAACCATAAGTTTTATTTTTTGTATCATCAGCAAGCAAATTGAATTTGTAATAAGACAAATATTTCAGTTAAAATTTTGTTTCTTTGCACCTTAGAAACAGATAACCATGATTAGTTTTTCAAATCCTTCAATTTTGTGGGCTTTGTGGGCAATGGCGATACCGCTGATTATCCACCTAATTAACATTCATCGACATAAGGTAATATATTTCAGCCAAACCTCGTTTTTGAAAAAAGTTGAAAAAGAGAGCCGAAGGACAAGAAAAGTTAATAATATCTTGTTGTTGATATTCAGAATGTTAGCCATTGGACTGTTAGTGCTAGCTTTTGCAAAACCAAGTTTTGACAGCGATACGGAACATATCAATAAAGCGACATCGTCTGTTGTGATATTTATTGATAACTCGCTAAGCATGCAGGCAGAGAACCGAAACGGAAACCTGTTAGAACAGGCTCGACAGTATGCGATTAAGCGGATAGTGACCATGTCAGAAACCACACGAGTTATGGTTTTGTCGCACATGGGTCTGGTTGCCGACAAAATCAGTCCAAAGTTAGTAAACGAAACGGTTAAAAATATCGGTTATTCGGCTACGACAATCTCGCCACAGTCGCTTTTGCAGCTCTTTTCGGCTGTCGAAAATCGCGTCAACTCACAATTTTGGATTATCTCCGATATGCAGGATAACTTTTGGCGTACATTTTTTGAACTCGCCGATACGACTCTCAACATAATCCCCGTGCAGATTGACCCCTACGAGCCGCAGAATATCTCAATCGATACGGTTTGGTTCAATACGCCTTTTAGAAACGTAAATCTTGAACAAAATCTTAATGTCAGAGTGACAAACAGGGGTTCCGAGACACGTACAAATATCCCGTTGCGACTGCTTCTGAACGACACACTGACAGCCGTGCAATCGTTTGATATACAGAAAGGTGAGTCGATAACTCTGACATTCTCATATACCACAAGCCGTTCGAGCTGGATTGAGGGATGTGTTGAAATCCACGATTATCCGATTGTTTTCGACAACAGCTATTACTTTACATATTTCTTGCAGGATGAGCGAAAAGTGCTTCTGATTGGTGATGAGGATTATTTCAAACCACTTGAAAAACTTTATGATGTGTCGCAACATATTCATTCGGAAGTTTCTCATCATCAGTTTGTTACTCCTGTGATGGTTGATTCAGTATCGTGCATATTCGTTAGAAATCCCGAAAAATTGTCAGCAGGATTTGCCGAACACCTTTACAATAGCGTTACAGAGGGAAAAAGTTTAGTGCTTTTGGTCGATACCGTTAACAATATCGAAGCAGAAAAGCAATTTTTGCAGCGGTTTGATATCCAGCAACCTGCACCAGTATCAAACATAAAAGCAATTGTAAATAATATCAATCTAAACCACTATATTTTTAACAAAGCAATATTGAGTATCGACAAAGATACCAAAATGCCTAATATCGAGCGTATTAGAAAATTCAAATCCCCGTTTGCGTTATCAAACACAATTATGTCAACCGATTTGGATGATGCTGTCGTAATCTCAAAGAATATCGGAAAAGGTGTAGTTTATGCTATTAATGTGGATATTATTGGAAATCAACAGTTTTCGCAACATCCAATATTTGTACCGCTCTTTATTAATATGGCACAATTTATTGCAGGTTCGTTAGAGCCGATTTATACCATAGAAAGTAATCTCTGTTTCGATATCCCTGTAGATGAGTGGGATAACAATAAAGTTCCTCTGTTTGTGAGCACTAAGCAGCAGTTTGAATTTATTCCGCGTTTTCAAATCAGTAATCTTAATTTAAAGCTATGTCTTAATAATCAGGCACATAGCTCGGGTATTTGGGATTTAAAAACTGGTGGCGAAACAAAAGCAAAAGTAGCCCTGAACTACAGTAGAACGGAATCAATTCCAAACTATTTGGTGCAAGATGAGAATCTGAAAAGTATGCAAAATTTTTCAAAAACCGACATACCTTTTGACTCAAATCAAACAGATTCGTGGTTTCAATTGTGGCAACTCTTTGCGCTTTTGGCACTCTGTTTTTTTTTGGCGGAAATAGTGTTACTTACTCGAAATAAAAGAGTAGTTTCAAATAAATAACCCTATTTTTGGGCTCAATATCAAATATTTATCAATATGTCTTTTAGACCTTTAGCAGAACGTTTAAGACCAACATCTATTGACGATTATATCGGTCAGGAGCATCTTGTTTCACCCAATGCTCCGTTGCGTAAAGCGTTCGATAAAGGGTTCATTCCCAATATGATATTGTGGGGTCCGCCCGGAGTTGGTAAAACAACGTTGGCAAAAATTATTGCAAATAAAATTGAAAGACCATTTTATGTTTTAAGTGCTGTATCGTCTGGGGTAAAAGATGTTCGCGAAACAATAGCTAAAGCCGAAAAAGCACGTTTTTTTAATCCACAGGCACCGATATTGTTTATTGATGAGATACACCGATTTAGCAAATCGCAACAAGATTCGCTATTAGCGGCAGTCGAGCAAGGTGTAATAGTTCTTATCGGCGCAACAACTGAAAATCCATCTTTCGAGGTAATAGGACCACTACTCTCACGTTGTCAGGTTTATACGCTTAAGTATTTGGAAAAATATCATCTGCAAACCCTGTTAGACAGGGCGTTAAGCACTGATACGGAGCTTAAAAAACGAACTTTCGATATACAATCAACCGATGCTCTTTTTCAATATTCGGGTGGCGATGCTCGTAAGTTGTTGAATATTATAGAAATAGTTGTAAATCAAACCCCCGAAGATAAAACGGTTGTAATAAACGATGAGATAGTTGTAAACGTTTTGCAAGACAATATCGCTGTTTACGATAAAGGTGGCGAGTTGCATTACGATATTATCTCGGCATTTATAAAATCTGTGCGCGGGTCAGACCCAAACGGAGCTCTATATTGGCTGGCTCGCATGATAAATGGGGGAGAAGACGTAAAGTTTATTGCACGCAGATTAATAATTTTGGCTGCCGAAGATATTGGTCTGGCAAATCCCAATGCTCTGCTTTTGGCAAATGCCTGTTTCGACACAGTGCATAAAATTGGAATGCCCGAAGCACGAATTATTTTGTCGGAGACAACTATTTACTTGGCAACATCGCCAAAAAGCAATTCGGCATACTTGGCAATTGATAACGCTATTGAGAGTGCCATGAAAACAAGCAATGCACCTGTACCTCTGCATCTTAGAAATGCCCCAACAAAGCTTATGAAAAACTTAGATTACGGCAAAAACTACAAATACTCACACGAAGGAGCAGAGCATTTCATAGAACAGCAATTTTTACCTGACCAGCTTGATGGCACAGTCTTTTACGAGCCCTGCGACAATCCAATGGAGAAAAACATACTTGAAAGATTAAAGCGTTGGTGGGCGAAACGGTATAAATATTGAGCCCCTTCGGTCGCTGAGCTTGTCGGAAGCGAGCGTTAATTTAAAGCTCTCTCGAGGTGGCTTCGATAAACCATTAGTTTTGCAAAGTGAATTTTACTTATTATTTTAGT
>DAOSIN010000228.1:0-3903 GCA_035366675.1 Salinivirgaceae bacterium
TTTATTATTAGATTTTTTTGCAATTTCTATTAATCCTAAGCCTGCTCCGCCCTTCGCAGAAATTTCGCTTTTTGTTAAAACCTCTTTGTAATACGATTTCAAATTCTCTCCTTCTAAACCCTGTAGTTTTTTCAAGAGTCCGTCAACATGTTCTATATTTGAATTAAATATATGGTTTACCGTTGTTATAAAATAGTTTCCATCTTTCTGTTCGATCGCAAAAAAACCTTGATGTTCATCTATGACATCTTGATGTCTTGTGACATTTTGAAGACTTTCAACCATTATCGAAAAAACTCGTTTTTTAATTTTGGCTGACTCACCCGCTTGATTCATAGAAGTCTCAGCCAACTGAATAATTAAATCAGTGATTGTTTGGCTAAATTGCCCATGATAAACATAGCTCAAGTCAGAATTCTTAAAGCCGTCGTACAGCTCAAACGCTAATTCTCTTTTATCCAAATCCGAACTAAACATATTTTAATAAGATTAAAATGTGCCGAATTATATAGAAACCGTTTTTGACTAACAAAGTTAGAATTATTTTACATTAAATAAAAAGATAAATCAAACTATTTCTATTTTCCCTTCAAAAACCTTATTTGCCGGTCCTGTTAAAAAAACGTCAAAAACCCTATCTGACATCTTAAAACTGACAGTTAATTCTCCTCCTTTTGTATCTAAAACAATGTTTTCGCTTTGCTTTATCAGTCTCAAATAATACGATACTATTGAAGATGCAACACTACCAGTTCCGCAGGCTAATGTTTCATCTTCCACGCCTCGTTCATAAGTTCTTATCTTAATTCTATTGTCAACTATTTGACAAAAATTAACATTTGTCCCCTCTGGATTTATTTGGGTATCATATCGCAACTTACGTCCAACTGCTTTTACATCGTAATTATCGACATTGTCGACAAAAACAACCAAATGCGGAGAACCTGTATCGATTTTGTACATTTTGTCATTTATAGCTTCAGGCAGTGAAGAGTCAGACATTTTTAGTCTAATTTGCCCATTGGACAACAGCTCAGCTTTATGCTCTCCATCGACTGCAAAAAACTTGGTGCTTTTATCAAACAATTTTAGATTATGCGCAAACAGTACCGCACATCGCCCTCCATTACCACACATTGTGCCCTCGTGTCCGTCACTGTTGAAATAACGCATATAAAAATCGCCATAATTGCTATTTTCCAACATTATTAAACCATCGGCACCAATGGCAAAATGCCTATCACAAAGAAAAGATATCTCCTCTGATGTGAGTGTAGAATACTGCTGGGAACGGTTATCAAGCATTATAAAATCATTTCCTGCTCCGTGATATTTGAAAAAATTTATATGTTTTGATGTCATAGGCAGTAAAATTTGCAAAAATTTGTACTAAAAAACGATAAAAATAGAAATTAAATATGACAACATGTCATCAAAGGTTAAAAGTTCGTTAAAAATTTATCGCTAAACAAATAGATTTAAAATTAAGTACGCTAATTGTAATATAAAAATTATGAACATCAAAACAACCAAAAGTGAAAATTGTTCTATGTAGAGATGCCATAATATGTGAAACGCTATAATATGTGAGACGCCATAATATGACGTCTCTACAATTAACTTTTAACTCAGATAATATGAAACGTAATACATTTTTTCTTAGCTTACTTACCGGATTTTCTGGTGGTGCCATAGTTTTAATGGCACATCTGTTTTTCTCAAATCCAAAGGAAAACAGCTCACATTCAACTGTTAAATTTAAGAGTTCGACACCTACCCAACTAACCGAATCGGTTCAAACAGTGCAAAACAGTCGTTATGTCGATTTAACTGTGGCTGCGCAAAAATCTGTTGATGCGGTTGTACACGTTAAAACTACGAGTTCACGACAGAGTCAAAGCTTCTCAAATCCATTTTTAGACTTTTTCTTTGGTTCGCCAAGCTTTGGATATGAACCAAAACCTGTTCTTTCATCGGGTTCGGGAGTAATAATTACGGAAGATGGGTTTATTGTAACCAACAACCATGTTATTGAAAATTCTAACAAAATTGAGGTTACATTAAACGACAAGCGAACTTTCGAGGCTCAACTTATTGGAACTGACCCAAGTACCGATATCGCGCTGTTAAAAATTGAAGGAAATGGTTTCTCATGCTTGCCTTTTGGAAATTCTGATTCGGCAAAGGTTGGCGAATGGGTGTTAGCCGTAGGCAATCCATTTAACTTAACATCGACGGTTACAGCCGGCATAATATCTGCTAAAGCTCGAAATATCAACATTATAGATAAGAAATACGGCATCGAGTCGTTTATACAAACCGATGCTGCTGTTAATCCGGGAAATAGCGGTGGAGCATTGGTTAACAGTAAGGGCGAGCTAATTGGGATAAACACAGCAATCGCCTCACATACAGGCACATTTACAGGATACTCGTTTGCGGTTCCGATTAGTATTGTTCAAAAAGTTGTGGGCGATTTAGTAGAGTTTGGCGAAGTTCAGCGAGCTATATTGGGAATTGTTGTAAGTGACATTAACAGTCAGCTGGCTGAAAAATTTAACCTAAAAGTTTTAGATGGAGTATTAGTCCAACAAACGGAAGCAGGAAGCCCTGCAAGCGAAGCAGGAATCGAACCTGGCGATGTTATTACACATATTGGAACTGTTCAGGTTAAAACGCTGTCGGAGTTTCAAGACCATTTGATACGTTTTAGACCCGGACAAGAGATATCGCTGACAATTAACCGCAATGGAAAAACGATAGATAAAAAAACAATTCTCCAAAATCGCTTTGGCTCAACCGATATTATCAAAAGAACCGATGTCATGAATGTATTAGGAGCAATATTTAAGCCAGTTAGTAAAAGCGATGCCAAAAGTTTAGGCATTAAAGGTGGATTGCAAGTTATTGAGTTAGAGAATGGTAAACTGTTGAATGCAGGTATAAGGAATGGATTTATTATAACATTCGTTAATGGTCAAAGTATCTTAAAGATTGAAGATCTGAATAATGCGTTAGAAAAGGCAACAAAAGGGGGCGTATATATCGAGGGGATTTATCCTAACGGAATGAGGGCTTATTACGCCTTTGGACTATAATCAATTAGCAATGTGCAATGTACAATTAACAATTAATCAATTGAATGTCACAGCATTGTAGAGACGTCATATCATGGCGTCTCTGCAATTAACAATTAATCAATTGAATGTCACAACATTGTAGAGACGTCATATTATGGCGTCTCTTTTTTTGTTTGTATAATTGTAGAGACGGAGCATGCTCCGTCTCTACGACTCAAAGGGAGGTATTAAAATTCAAATTTTAACTGTACTCTTATTCCAAATCTTGGAATTTCAGTTTGATTACTTACATTTTCTTTGTAATCGAGATATGTAAGTCTCCACATTGCATCAATTCTGAAAAGTCTAAATATATTTTCTATCCCCGCGCTTGCTTCTACGTAAGGCACGGTTAACTCTCTCAATCCTTCGGGGAATTGCATTAAACTCATATTTTTATCGCTTACTCCCCCTATCAACCCTTTAGCAGCAACGACTTCACGCCATTTCAATTTGCGAAATAGTGGTATTTTGTTAAAAAAAAAGCCGTCAAAATGATGTTCAACTAACAAGCTAACGTACTTGTCCGACACAAACTCATAATAATTCATCATGTTAAACGCATAATTATCATAGGCATACGTTTCGTTGCCTTCGTGCAGCTGAAGTAACGGGTATGGTGCATTACCGAAATACATTCCCATGTCCAAAATATATTTCAAACGACCTATAGGATTAATACTAAATCCATGTTCAACGCTTGCGTGAATACGATAATATTAATCCTATAGGTCGTTTGAAATATATTTTGGACATGGGAATGTATTTCGAACGACCTATAGGA
>DAOSIN010000229.1:0-3901 GCA_035366675.1 Salinivirgaceae bacterium
AGTAGTTTTCTCGAAAATCGGTGCCTACTCGCACAAACACGTTAATATCGTTTTTATCTAACTGACCAATATCGGGAATAGCTTCTGCGTGAATAAACATTTTAAGTTTACCGTATCTCCTCATATCCATATCGATATTTTTATAAACAGCCTTAGCATAGCCGTCAGGAAGATCTAAAACACGCATTGCGAGAGCCTGTTCGTTTAGCTGTGCAGACTGAGTTCCACCATGATCTATTTCTCTGTCAACTCCTGGTGGCAAAACGTAATTCACAGGTCTTCTTGAGGCGTTCTCTTCAATATTTACGGTCATTATGTCAAATGAAGTTTGATCGAGATTTATATTTGGGTTTAGACTTTCCGAATTTTCATCTAGAACATATTCATAACGTCTCCAATCGCTGCGGACTAAGTCCAATCGGGCAAAACGCAACACAACTGGTTGATCGAAACCTGTAAGAAACATTCGCATAAATCTGATTGAACGAAAATCGGCAATTTCGCCAATCTTATCATCAGGTTTTCTAATTGGGATTTTAAACTGATACCACTTAACCGATTTATTAGCCCCGTCTGGCATTCTCATATTTACATTAACAACATCAACTATATATTTTTTGCGTTGTTCAAAATTCTCTTTCGATAAATCTACTTTGTACTGAAAATAATTTTCCGATTGATTTAACGTAAAGTCATTATTTATATCTTCGCTATCGGGCAAGGAGGTTGACTGTGGCGTAAACTGCAAATTCGTATTTACTGGGGTATTATTCTGTGTACCAGAATAATATTTATAGCGCTCTAAAATATTATCGGCTGTTAGAGGATTATCGTCAACACCCGGACCACGAAAATATTTAAAATCGTCACCTGATGGGTCTTTTCTAACTCTCTCTTTTACTGATTCAGGAATATTTGGGTCATCCAAAAACGGAGCCAAACGTTCTTGAAATTTAGCCAATTCTCCCTCGTTATTTAATCCATCTAAACCCAAGTCTTGATATTGTCGTGCATTTGCATCATTATCAAATGCGTTGGTAATTGCTTGACGAGTTGAGACTATACCCCACGCTGTTTCTGTAACATTAACCAACTCTGCTGTTTTAGGCAACCCCTGTTCAAAACTCTTCCGTCCGTCTTTGAGAACGTCTTCACTAACATCACCAAGATTGATATATAAAGAGGGATCTTCTGCAAGCCTAACAACATTATTTTCAGCATCTTCGGCATAAGGGTCCATAAGCCAAAACTCTACAAACTCAACGTTCAAGCTTTCAAAATCGGGTGATGTGATTGCCCGTTGCATACCTCCCCAATTTTGTTCAGGCTCAATTAATTCGCCATCACTGTTAATTCGCTCAAAATTGTAATTATTGCTACCTCGCTGTCTAGGATAGTAGGCAATATTTAAAATGCTAAGATTGTTATATAAACTTTGTTGGTTATCAACATTTGGGAACAACTGACTTTCACGAAACTGACAAGTATAAAGGCTCGACATTGCTGATTTGCTTACAGGTGAACCGTTTTCGTAAAACAGAGGATCGATGATATACCAGCTCATATGCGCAACTCGGCTTCTATAATCAAGATCATTTGGAGGCAAATAGCTCTCATCAAAAAGTCGTGGCGTTGAGGCTAAAGACCATTGATACGGCTGTCGCAAATCGATATTCGATGTAGCTCCTTCAAAATCGTCAATAAAGGCTTTGCCCTCTTTGTCGATAACTTTATTGTGACCAGGTATCAGGTGTGCGAACTCTCCCTCTAAAGTTATAGAAGACGGTGCTTTGGTACTTATCAAAGGTATATTGTCAACTAATTTTGTTAAGAAAGGCACCTCACTTCTATAGCTTGCATTCAAACCCCATATGGTATTGTTTATAGGTTCGCTACCCAAATTAACTTTTTTGGTAAATGGATTTTCGCGTAAATTCAGAATTGTTCCTCCCATATTAAATTTACTACCAAAATCATATGTCATATGGGCACCCATAAGGGTTTTTGTCTGTATTGAAAACACTGTGTTGCTTTCAAGCTGGATTTGAACAGGGGTTCCACTCTCCATAATCGCGGGATTGGTAATGGTTAACCTTCCCATCATATAATCGACAGTATAGTCGCTGTTTTCTTGAAGCACCCTTCCTCCGTGCGTTACACTTACCGAGCCTCTCGGAATATTCATCGCATTCAGAAGAATTTCGGCACCTCCCGCCGATTTATATTCACCTTTTATTGCAAACTTATTCTTTTCAGTGTTTTGTCGTGCAACCGTTTTGGTTGAATCGTACAGTTGCATAAAAACATATTTGTTGGCTTCAACCATGGCTTCGCTGTTTGATGTAGGACCAAACTTATCGCGTAGGTATCTGCCAAACGGCTCAAGTACAGGAAAATACAATAATCCGCGTTGTTCATCAATCGTCACTCCTGGGACAAAGTCAAACACTCCGTCACCTTGGGTTGTACGCTGATTTTGTTGATCCAAATTATCAAGATTTAATACTCTTATAAGTTGTACCCCATCAACATTTGGATAATTTGGTGTAGCCAACGAAAATACTTCGCGACCTGTCTTAACATCATTATAGACAACATCTAATATAAAATCTTCTCTGTTGATTTGGAACCCTCCAAGACGATACACGTTTTTCATCATCAAATCCCAGTTGGCATATGATGGACTGAAACTCGTCCCCTTTATCAGCTTGACAATAAGTGTCTTAGGAGACTCTATATCACTTGAAAGCTCACCAACCGAATTGGTAGAGTTGCCATAGGTGTATTTGTACGATACTGCAAGTACTTCGTCTGATTTAAGCTGTGTATTTAACGATATATATCCCAAAACACTATTAACACGATATTCTGCAGGACTTAGTTTCCTTGCATTCTCAATTATTTCATAGTCTCGACCTATGCGAAATCCTTGTGCTTCAAAGCCTGCCATAACGTTGGCAACCTGAGAAATATCGCGAATTTCAGGAATATCTTTAACCATGTCATACAGAGTGTTTGCGGTATTACGTGGATTACTTGCCTGACTTGCATTAATGCTAATACCTTGATTTTGAAGGTTTTCAGCCCTATTTTCGGCTAAGTCAAGAAAGGCAACCAAGTTTCTTGTGTTATCAGTAGTACCTTGCCTATTAAGCACCCAAACTTCAACGTTTTGAACCGATATCCCTGACTGAATTAAAGGAAGATTTGATAATGCGTTTTCATAGCTATCACGAAAATAGTGGTTTAAAAAATAGTGTCTGTTTTCATCATATTCATCAGCCTTGATATCGAACTTAGTTTTTTGCGCACCTCCCTGAACCTCAATGGTTTTAGTTTCACTTTTTTGCTGTGAGAATACCGTTGTGAGATTAAGTTTACCAAATTTTAGTTCCGTCAAAACACCTAATAAACTTTGATTACCACGAATCAATGAACTGGTGAGCGGTAACGATACATAACCAGCTTCAATTCGTTGTATAATATCATCTTCGTTTCCTTTATATCTGATATTTACCTTATTCTCGAAATCGAAAGCGGCTTCAGTATCATATTTAATTTCTAATTCTAGATTTTCTCCTATCCTACCATTTACGTTAATTTGGATATGTTCATCAAAGTCGAAAGTAACATTTTTACGCATTGGTTCAGGCAGCGATTTGTTATCGGTTTGGTCGTACTGAATAGCAAACGTTAAAGAAGCCTGCCCTCTAACCTTAATATCAATGGTATTACTACCAAAAATTGTCTCAAAAAACTTACCACCAACATATAGTTTTGGTATCAAACCTCCCTGATGCTCGAAGTTTTCATTTCGCGCCCTCTCCGACCAATAGCTTTTTTCCGCCTTAGAAAAATCGTAATCAATATACTCTTGGAGCGTCATGCGAACGGGCGGGCG
>DAOSIN010000230.1:0-3899 GCA_035366675.1 Salinivirgaceae bacterium
ATTGCCATTGATATTGAAGCTCCCGATTCTATGGCACTTAACACAGGCGGGCCAAGACCATTCCCAAGGGTAAATGAATACCTGCTAATTCCTGTTGATCAGGGTTTCCTTGTGGGTCAAGTAGAATGGATTACTGTAGAACGTTCTCCTTTCCCCAAACGTAAAGGAATGCAGGATTTTGGTCTTATAGATTTGCCGTATCCTCTCCGGAGACTTAGTTTAAATCCGCTTGGAATTTTACGAGCGGTTTCTTCTGGAGAAAATTTTGAATTCAGACGAGGTTGTGATGTTTTGCCATCAGTGGGGATTCCTGCAATACTTCCTACAGATGAACAACTGAAAGCAATTGTTGAATCAGGACAAAAAAAACGTGTATACATTGGTACAAGCCCGGTGGCAAATAATGCAAAAGTATATGTTGATCCCGATCGTTTATTTGGCCGTCATCTTGCAGTACTTGGAAATACCGGAAGTGGAAAATCCTGTTCTGTTGCTGGGCTTATAAGATGGTGCATAGAATCAGCAGCAAAGGAAACAGATGGAAAGCTTCCAAATTCACGTTTCATCATTCTTGACCCCAACGGAGAATATTCACGAGCATTTTCAAAAGATGATGATAAAATTAAAGTACGCATTTTTAAGATTAATCCTGCTAAAGGCGAATTACCTTTAAAGGTGCCATTATGGTTTTGGAACAGTGCTGAATGGTGCGCATTTACACAGGCAAGCGCAAAGACACAAAGACCTGCATTAATGCATGCCTTACGTTATGTTCGTGAAGGTATCAGCGAACCATCACCAGATGCAAGTATTGAAATGCGACAATACCTTCGTACTATTTTAACTACAATTCGAATTGAGCAAAATAATGGAACCCCATGGGGAAATTATCCTAAGCCAAAGTCTTTTTTTGAAAAGATAAGTAAATGGAAGACAAGTTTGGGAACAGATATAGCAGCTTTTAATGGGGATCAATTAACAAAGCTCAAAGATTTGGTTGAGTATATTGAAAGTATATGCAAACCTCGTGAAGTAACGCATCCAGATTGGGATTTTACAAGACAAGAAATTCAAGAACTATATAACAAAGCTAATGAAGCTCATTCTGCTTTCGGAGGTTCACCGTATGATTTATTGCCATCCGATGTTGATGTACCAAAACCTTTTGATGGTACATCGTTACTACGCTGCTTAGAGTCCGTAGGTGAAATGCTTAACATTTCTGAACACATTGAAACTTTACTTATAAGAATCCGCGCTTTATTGGAAGATAAAAAAATGAAACAGTTGTTTGTAGATGATTGTAATATTAATCTTCAAAAATGGTTAAAAGATTATATAGGTAACAACGAAGATGGTAACTTATTATCTATTATTGATCTTTCCCTTGTCCCTACTGATGTTGTGCATATTGTAACTGCTGTTATTGCTCGAATGATTTTTGAAGCTTTACAACGTTATGTAAAATTAAACCATATAGCACTACCGACTGTTCTGGTAATGGAAGAGGCACACACTTTTATAAAGCATTACAAAGAGGATGCTGAGAATCAAGATGCTGCGGCAGTTTGTTGCCAGGTTTTTGAGCGAATTGCCCGAGAAGGACGCAAATTTGGTCTTGGTTTGGTTCTTTCCTCACAGCGTCCCACTGAGCTTTCGCCAACGGTTTTATCTCAATGCAATACCTTTTTGCTTCATCGTATCAGTAATGACAGAGATCAAGAAATTGTTCACCGTCTGGTGCCGGATAACCTGCGAGGATTATTGCGTGAATTGCCATCATTACCCTCGCAATATGCTGTTTTACTGGGATGGGCATCGGAACTCCCTGTCCTTGTAAAAATGAATGATTTGCCAAAATCACAACAACCACGCTCAGACGACCCTGATTTCTGGAATGTATGGACAGGAAAGGATGAAAAGGGTAATCCAGTGGAGCGTAAAACTAATTGGCAAGATATTTCAGACGACTGGCAACAAAAAACATCAAGCAATACAAATGTAGAAAAAGAAGAAAGCGACAATAAGGAAAATGGGGAACAAAAAAATGAAAAATAATAATTCCTTAAAATTAACCCATAGGAACGCATGCTTATGAAACCACCCAACAACAACACACCCCCACAAGGCTACAGAATGACAGAACTCGGAGCACTCCCGGAGGAGTGGGAAGTGGTATCATTTGAGTCGTGCATTATTAAAAAAAATTTTAAAGCAAAAAAAATCAAGCAACAAGACTACAAACCTTACGGAAAATATCCTGTAATTGATCAAGGTCAAAACATGATTGCAGGATATTGGGATAATAAAAATGAGGTCTTTGGAGAAAATTTACCTGTTATTATCTTTGGAGATCATACAAGAATTATAAAATACATTGATTTCCCCTTCGTTCCAGGTGCTGATGGAACTAGAATACTAATTCCAAATATTTCTTTTATATCTCCCAAGTTTTTTTATTATTCATTATTGAATTTAAAAATTCCAAGCAGAGGATATAACAGACATTTTTCATTATTAAGAGAACAAAAAATTCCTCTCCCCCCACTTGCCGAGCAGCAAAAGATAGCAGCTGTTCTCTCTGCGGTGCAGGAGGCAAAGGAGAAAACGGAAGCCGTAATATCCGCCACAAAAGCCATCAAAAAATCGATGATGAAGCACCTCTTTACCTACGGACCCGTTTCACCAGAAGAGACTGAAACCGTATTACTCAAGGAAACTGAAATCGGACCCGTGCCGGAGGATTGGCATGTAGTGAGATTGGGGGAAGTGGCAGAAAAAGTAAAACAGAAAGATCCTCGTCGAGATCCAATACATGAATTTAAATATATAGATGTATCTGCTATATCGAATGATTTGCTAAAGATAACAAGCTACAGTGAATTCTTAGGAAAGGATGCTCCACATCGAGCTAGAAAAGCTATCCAAACTAATGATATTATTTTTGCTACAGTACGTCCATATCTTAAGCGTATAGCAATGGTGCCAGAAAATTTAAATGGTCAAATTGCTTCCACAGCTTTTTGTGTTATACATTGTCAAAAGCAAATAGCGAATCCTTACTATATTTTCTATACAGTAAGTTTAGACAATTTTATCAAAGGTGTTTCAGAAAACCAGCGTGGATCAAGCTATCCAGCAGTAACTGATAAAGACATATTAAATCAATACATCCCTCTCCCTCCTCTCCCTATCCAGCAAAAAATTGCATCCATTCTTTCCGCAATCGATGCTAAAATCGAAGCTGAGGAGAACAAGAAGCAGGCGCTGGAGGAATTGTTCAAAACGCTGCTCGATAATCTTATGACTGCAAAAATAAGAGTGAATCATCTGGAGGTGCCCTCATGAGTACATTGGGAGGCGAACAATATTCGGTTCAAAAGCCCATCCTCCAGTATGTACAAGAATCGCATGCAGAATATGTTGCGCAGAATGGGGCAAAAGTTTTTATCAAGCTTGGCTGGAAGTACGTTACTCCCGATGAAGCGATGCGCCTGCGAGGGGGAGAAACGAGCATTGTCTTCAGAGATGTTTTCATCAGTCAACTGCAAAAGCTCAATCCGGGCTTCGCAGATCATCTTATGGCAGAGGATAGTATCAAAAAAATTGAAACCGTCGCGGCGAACATCGAGGGGAACTTTACCGTATGGGAGTATCTAAAGGGTTTAAGAACTGTCTTTGTTCCCAGTGAAAGGCGAGAGCGCAACATTACCCTACTCGATACCAAAAATGTTGATCGGAACACCTTTCACGTTACCGACGAGTTCGAGTTTACCAATGGCACCAAAACCATCAGGCAGGACATCGTCTTTCTCATCAATGGCATTCCTCTTTTGTTTATCGAGACTAAAGCAGCATCAAAGGTAGAAGGAATGAGCGAAGCACTGGAACAGGTAAGG
>DAOSIN010000231.1:0-3415 GCA_035366675.1 Salinivirgaceae bacterium
AAGTACAATCTAACGAAAGCAATTGGTAAAATTGGAATTAAACGAATATCCCTAAAAATTTAGGTAATAGAAAACATATAATTGTCACAGTTTTAATGTTTTATTATTATTTTTTAAGTTTAAATTTACAATATAATAAAAATAATTTTACACTCTATTATAGGACAGTATCCATATTTTTTGAGTTAAAAGAAGTTGAAAGGTAAAAGAATTTCGGCGTTGCTTATTTTGAAATGGTCACTTCGACTCCGCTCAGCGCATCGCTTCGACAGGCTCAGTGACCGTGGACTTGAAACGTATTATTGTTCCATACTTATTTTCCGAAACTTGAAGAGTTCTCTTCTTTGCACTAATGGCCCTTGATAAGTGTCGGCAGTTTGGGCTACTTTTATTAAGTAGAGTGATTTTACTAATCGCTCTCCGATGGCTTCTAAAGGGGCATCATAATTTTGGTCTACACTATCTTTGCAAGCGTTTTTCAAACCTGAATCCATATATGATGTCATCTTTTCATATATGCCGGGGGTGTACCAAATCATTCTTATTCCTTTGCTTGCAGCCTCTCCGGACATACTGCCCATTAAACCGTGCCAGCCTGAAAAAATAAGTTTCAAAGGATTGGCTGATTTGTGATTAACAAACTCAACGGGATGAGCCAAGACAAGTATAGTTTTCGTAATTAATCGCAATATTTTTCGGCTAACGTGTTCATTTACTGACGACCACTGTAGTGCGTCAGAATCTTTAAGTATGCCGTAAATCGACTCTTTTGCACTGAAGAGGTTTATGCAATAATCAAACTTCTGATTTTCAAAATGTTGAATAAAACTATCGACTCTTTCGGTGCTGTTTAGCGTTTCAACAACAACCTTTATGTTCGAGTCTGTCTGACTAATCTGTGACAGGCTTGACGACCAATCATTTTCCTGATTTGCGTGAGCTAACACATTAGCTCCCAGCTCTAAAAGTAGCTCGCAGACAGAGACTCCAAGCGCTGAGTCGGCGAACAAAAGCAGTACGGTTTTATCTTTGAGTGGCTTAATGTTCAGTTTGGATTTTGGTAGTTCTTTGGGAACAACATAGGTAAATGCGCCGTACTCCCCTCCCACTCCTGCCGTTGGGCAAATAATGTTCATTCCGGGGGTAAGTCTCCCTTGATGTTTTAACAGCGACAACGACAGTGGAATGGTTGTACCAGAGACGTTTCCATACTCTTTTTGAGCCTCCTGATACAGTTTCTCAACAGGTAAGCCCAACTCTTGGATAGCTCCGTGCAAAATGGCGTTTCCTGTTTGATGTGGCACAACTAAATCAATATCATCATTGCTCCAGCCTGTCTCTTGCAGGGCTTCGTTACTTATTTTACAGATATTTGCAATAGCCCTGTTTTTAACCCATGCACTATCCATATATAGATTAAAATCTTTGTCAACGCCAACAGAATCAACCATTAATATATCGTGGTACGTTTTTTCAACGATAATACCTTCGGAGTTTAAATCTCTGTTACGACTGACGATAATAGCGGCGGCGGCATCGCCAAAGGTTGAGTGTGAAACAAAGTCGTTGTTATTTATTAAAAAGTGCGACATCGCTTCGGTATGTGCCAAAAGAATGTGGTTAATGCGTGGGTTAGCCTTAAAGTGTTCTATCGCCCGTTTTACTCCTGTGTTAAAGCCTGCACAACCACTTGTTAATGACATTACCGGGGCTTGATTTTCCGCTCCAACGAAGTAGCACTTAAGTGTTGCAGCGATTCCCGGGGCATGCTCGTGATAAGAGACGGTGCTGACAATCCAACCGTCAATCTGTTCGGGGTCGATTTGTGCATCTTTTATTGCCATATCAACGGCACTGACGAGCAAATCGAGTGTTGTGGGTGCTTCTGCGTGGTTCTCTTTTGTGGGAGGCCACGGCGCAACGTGATGTCGCTTGTAAAAGCCCATTTTATGTCCTACAAAATAATCGAATGGACTTACATCGGGATTGCTCTTTTTATACTCAAGATAGTTTTTGCTTTGCAAAATCAAATCTTCGTTAAATCCCTTTAGCTGACCGTTTTTTGCTGCTCCGTACAAATCATTGTTTGTAACAGCGTAATCGCCTACTGCGTGACCGTAACCCGAAAATATGTACATATAGTTAAAAGTTTTTATCAATTAGCAATGTGCAATGAACAATTGAAAATTAACCATTAAGAAGTTAAGAAACATTAAGATTGGGCTAAAGCCCAATATATGTATATCAATCTACTATCAACTAATCATCACTTCCATTATTTGCTACAAAATCTCTTAAAAATTCGTTAATCTGACACTTCTCTATAGCTAACTCTATTTTTATGGCTTCATACAAATCAGTATGCTCAAAGAGGGAAATTACCTTTTTATTTCCGCCTAAACCGTATGCGTAATCAATTATTATTGCACCGATTGTGTAAAAATAATTGGTTGAATTATCTATTAAATTATCTAACTTTTCAAATTGTGACAAATCTGTGTCAGGGTTGGCGATTACAAATTTAGAAAGTTCTTTTAAATGCTCTTTGTAACTTTTTCCGCTTGCTCCCCCAAAGTACGTTGCAATCCCCTCTTGTAACAGAGAATTAGCCTTGGGAAACTCGGGTATAAAAATAGCATGAATAAGTTCGTGATAATGGTCTATCGCACCAGACAAAATAATATTTGGATATATAAAAAGACCTGCACTCTTTAGACTGCTGCTACTAATGCTATAATCAAAGCCAAGATAACTTTTTGCTTCATCAACATTTTCTCCAACAATATAGATAATTGGTCTCTCCTCAAAACCAAATTGTTTCAGTTTTTCTTGGTAAAAATTGGCAGTTTTGTCAGCAACTTTATCATCAAATTTGAAATTGCACGAATAGTAAAATGAGATATTATATCGTTTATAAACGTTTAGTTTTCTGCTTGATAAATTAAAGTAATTGTATAGTTTAAAACCTTTTTCTTCTTTTCTTGCACAAACATTGAATATTTCACTAATGGTTTTACCTGTACTATCTGAAAATGATAAGATATTCTTAATAACATAGAAGTCGTCACTTATAGGCTTTATATCATATACAAACAAGTCTCCAGCAATATACAAAGGAAAACTTCGACTAAGCGAATACTTAATTAAATCATAATGACCTAACTCTCTTTCTTCATTATTCCAGAATGACAGTGAAACAGAATCTTTCTGATTTACGTAGTCTACGAGACAAGCATTGCTGTAATCTTTCCAAATTTTAGCAATATCAGCTATATCAGTGTTATTGTCTCCTTTTATTTTTGAACTAAAACTTATATTTTGTCCATTTACAAAAAGAGATGACAGTAAATGTATAACTAATACAATAATTGTTAGCGAGTTAACTTTTTTCATCAATATTCCTTAAAACCTTGCG
>DAOSIN010000231.1:3425-3881 GCA_035366675.1 Salinivirgaceae bacterium
GCGGCAAAGCCGATGACATAATTACTCATTGTTAATTGCACACTTCGATTATGCTCAGCGCACCGCATTGCTAATTGCCATTAAATTTCTTCGATATCCTTTTTCTGTATCCAACCAACGCGACCATCTTCGAGACGAATTTCATACCAACCCTCTACGTATGTCGAGATATTTACGGTCAAGCCCTCGTGAATGGTAAAGAGTTTGGTGCCCTCGGCGTGAGGCGTACTTTGAATGGTTACAGATGGTGTCATAATTACCCCTAATGTCCTGTTTATAGCAAACTTGTGAGCCGAGTTTGCTACTACAAAAGATAATATACTGAATATCAATGCTAAAAAAGCCACTGGAACTGATACTCTTTTCAGTGTGTCGTTTAAAGAGCTGAATATAAAAAACATTGATACTATAAACAGTACAAACAGTCCTGCGGTTAGATAAGCCCACGCATTTGGC
>DAOSIN010000232.1:0-3855 GCA_035366675.1 Salinivirgaceae bacterium
AAGAGGTTGGAGTATATAGGGCAACTGACGGCACAATTTGCATAAATATTGAGCAACGTAAACCTATCCTTCGCGTAATTAACAAATACAACCAAAGCTATTATGTTGATACAGAGGGATATTTAATTCCGCTGTCGGACCACTGGAGCGCAAGAGTTTTAGTGGCAAATGGCGATATTGTTGAAAAATCTCATAAAAACAGAGCTATTCATATCGACTCGCTCAACACTAATATTGAAATTAAACAACAAGAGACACTAAAAGAATTGATAATACTTGCAAAATATATAAATGAAGATGAATTTTTAAATGCACAAATAGAGCAAATATATGTCATCAGAAATGAGTACGAGATGATACCAAAAGTAGGTTCTCACATAATCTATTTTGGAACTATTGATAACTATGTGGATAAGTTTTTTAATCTTAAAGCAATATATTATAAGGGATTTGCTAATTTGGGCTGGCGAAAGTATAAGGCTATTAATCTTAAATATCAAAACCAAGTAATTTGTACAAAACGTTAGATCTATGATAAAAGAGACAAACATTGTTACGGCTATTGATATTGGAACAACAAAAATTGTTGCAATCGTTGCTAAAATTCTTGAAAATGGCAAAGTTGAAGTTTTAGGCTATGGACACGAAAAAAGCATTGGAGTGAAACGAGGCGTCGTTCTTAATATTGATGAGACCGTCAGAAGCATTAAAAATGCGGTAAAAAAGGCAGAAGCGCAATCGGGATTAACAATTAAAAGCGCATATGTTGGAATGGCTGGTCAACACATAAAGTCGTTGCGCTCAAGCGGGTATATCACTCGCGAATCATTCGAAGAACCAATCACTGCAAGTGAGGTTGAAAAGCTAACAGCATCGATGCATAGTATCTCTATTGATGTTGGACAAGAAGTAATTCACATACAGCCACAAAGCTATAATGTTGATAAAGAGATGGGTATTATGAACCCTGTAGGCGTGGCAGGCAAACGGCTTGAAGGTAATTTTCATATAGTTATTGGAGAGATAACTGCAGCAAATCACCTAAAAAGATGTATAACTAAAGCAGGATTATCGTTGAAAAAAATATTTTTAGAGCCATTTGCTTCAAGTGTCGCCGTTCTTACCGAAGATGAGAAAACTGTTGGCGTAGCATTAATAGATATCGGCGGTGGAACCACAGACATAGCTGTTTATTGTGATGGAGTTATACAACACACTGCTGTAATTCCCTTCGGTGGACAGTGCGTTACAGACGACTTACGTAAAGAGTTTGCAATATTAGACCATCAAGCCGAAAAAATGAAAGTAAATTACGGTCACGCAATTGCAAACGACAAATCGCTTTTAAACAAAAGAGTAACAATACCGGGTATTGGCGGACGTGATGCCAAAGAGTTTGAATTTTACCATATTGCCGGGATAATCGAAGCGAGAATGAGCGAAATTATTGAACTCATTCGTTTTGAATTAGAATCCACTGGACTACTTGATAGGTTGGGTGCCGGAATAGTATTGACTGGAGGCGGTTCGATGATAAAGAACCTTAGTCAATTAATGGCGTTCTATCTTGGGAAAGATATACGGGTTGCAGCACCAAGAGTTTTAGCATCATCGGAGATAAACAAAAATATCAACTCGCCTGTTTATTCTACAAGCATAGGATTGTTGCTCAATGGATACGAAGACCTTTTGGTTAACAAGCCCGAAATTGAAGATACCTCAGAAGATGAGGATTTACCAGAAGACGAACCGAGAAAAAAAGATTCTACTTTTAATAAGCTAAGCTCATTCTTTTCAAAATTTAAAGGAATAAGTTTCGATGTGCCAGACCATGAAATGAACACAAAAACAGAATAACAACCATGAGTGAAACTATAATGAATTTCGATTTACCAACCAAAAAATCATCAATAATTAAAGTGATAGGTGTTGGAGGCGGAGGAGGAAATGCGGTAACCCATATGTTTCGTGAAGGGATTACCAATGTCAATTTTGTAATTTGTAACACCGATGCCCAGGCATTAGAGCAGAGTCCAATTCCAGTAAAAATCCACTTAGGTCCCACAATATCGGGTGGTTGTGGAGCTGGGAACAGACCTGAACGAGGTAAACAGGCAGCTATTGAAAGCCTCGATCAAATAACCGAACTACTTAGCCACAATACCAAAATGGTATTTATTACCGCAGGTATGGGAGGAGGAACGGGAACAGGAGCCGCTCCTATTATAGCACAAGAAGCTAAAAATTTAGGAATACTTACAGTCGGAATTGTATCTATACCATTCCTTTTTGAAGGCAAAAGACGCCTAAAACAAGCCATCGAAGGACTCGAGGAGATGAGAAAAAACGTTGATGCTCTTTTAGTTATCAGCAACGAAAAAATCAGAGAAATTCATGGCGATCTGGGAATGAAAGCAGCTTTTGCCAAAGCTGACAATATACTAACAACGGCTGCTAAAGGTATTGCCGAGATTATTACTGTGCCTGGTTTAGTAAATGTCGATTTTGAAGATGTCTATACCGTAATGCACGACTCGGGTGTCGCACTTATGGGGTCAGCCACAGCTGAAGGAGAGAACAGAGCTATAGACGCAATCCAAGAGGCTCTTACATCGCCACTACTTAACAATAACGATATAAACGGAGCGAAAGATATTCTGCTAAATATAACCAGCGGTAAAAATAATATTACTCTCGACGAGATGACAATTATTACCGATTACCTTCAAGATGCAGCCGGTAAAAATGCCGATGTAATCTGGGGCGCAAACATAGACGAATCTTTAGAGGATGAGTTAATTGTAACAGTAATCGCTACAGGATTTAACGCCGATGCTATACCTGAACTGCACGGGAACAGTAAATCAAAAGTAATAAAACATGACCTAAATACAAACAAACCCACGGTAGTTGAAAACTATAGTTTTACAGAAACAATTACTCCTACCCAACCCATTGTTACTACTGAACTAAATCATAGCATAACTACTGACGAGACAACAAACAACAGTCTTTTTGACTCGCAAAAACAAATTACTAACATAGATTATCTGAAAAACGTTCGTAATATTGATGAAATAGAGAACATACCAGCTATTAAGAGAAGAAAGATAATGTTTAATGAAAATACTACGTTGGTAAATGATGAAGAGATCAGCCGTTTTTCGCTAACCGAAGAAGATGGTAATATTAAACTGAGAAAAAACAACTCGTACTTAGATGAAAACGTTGACTAACGTAAGGTAAAAGGTGCAAGTTGCTTTCAACTTTATAAATTATTAACTGAATACATAATGAGTTTTGAAGAAAAAATAAACAACCTGATAAAAGAGGCGATGAAAGCCAAAGAGCGTGAACGCCTTGAGGCTTTGCGCGCCATTAAATCCGCTATTTTACTTGAACGAACAAAAGAGGGCGCAACAGAAGAGCTATCCGAAGAGAATTTTCTGAAAATGATAGCCAAAATGGTTAAACAACGAGACGACTCGGCTGAAATATATAGGCAACAAAACAGACCCGAACTTGCTGAAAAAGAGGAGTTTGAAGCATCGGTCATACGCGAGTTTTTGCCAAAACAGCTTAGCGTTCAAGAGGTTGAAAGCCATATTAAAGCCATAATAGCCGACACAGGTGCCAGCAGCATGAAAGATATGGGCAAAGTAATGGCACAGGCCACAGCAGAACTGGCTGGCAAAGCCGAGTCGAAAACAATTGCGGAGATTACGAAGAGGATTTTGTCGGGAAACTAAACTAGTAGAGTAAGAAAAATTTATTTAGGGACATCCATTAAGTAAAAACTTAATGGATGTCCCTAAATTTTATAAAGCCCTAAACTTTGTTCCTAAAAAAGTTGAA
>DAOSIN010000233.1:0-3566 GCA_035366675.1 Salinivirgaceae bacterium
AACCTTTACATATCGCACCGTTGCATTAACTTTCGCGCTCATATTTTGCGTTTGAATGGTGTAATCGTGAATAGGAACAAGGTTTTTAACTGTAGCCAATTTCTGATACGTTTTACCATCTTTTGAGCCGTAAAAGGTAACATCCTTGGGCATCCAAATCCATGACCTGATATCCTGTACAAATCCTGCGCTTATATACTTTATGGCTTTTACTTTTCCTAAATCAACAATAGCCTCAAAATCAGTACCTTGATAACCTTGCCAATTGCCTAAACGCCAGTTGTCTTGACCCTTTACGCCGTCAATCAATGCTTCTGCACCGCCTGCGTGGTAGCTGCTACTCCATTTTGATAAAATCTCTATTTTTTTATCCAAATTAATTTTTACAAAATCGGCTTCCGTAACAAAGCTGTATCCAAGCTCTGGGTTGTACGCAACAGCCTTAACCGTTGCTGTCTCTTTTAGTGCAAAAGGAGAGGTGTATTCTGTAGAACTTGTATCAGGTTCCGATTCGTCTAAAGTGTAAAATACGCGACAATCCGGAACAACTTTTATAATTTCTACAACCATACTGTCGCGAATTCGCCTATCTTTTGAATTTATTACCGGAACCGGTAGTATCAGATTATCGGAAATATGTGTTACAGGAACATTTTCATCAGCTGCAGCCCAGTTTTTATTGGGTTTGTCAGTCATGTAAAACTCTAAATGACCACCCGAAATAATCTCATTATGACTTATATATGATTTGGGATAATCTACACCATTAAGCTTCAGCGAATTAATGTATTTGTTTTTTGCAGATAGGTTCTTCGCAGTTATTTTGAACCTGTTTCCGTTCTCTAAGTTTATCGACATCTCAGGGAACCATGGCGTACCAATAATATATTCGGGTGCTCCGGGAGTAACAGGATAGAAACCCATAGCACTCATAACAAGCCATGCCGACATTTGACCGCAATCTTCGTTGCCAATAGAACCGTCTGGAGTAGGGGTGTAAAACTCGTCCATAATCTTTCTAACATAGTGTTGAGTCTTCCAAGGTTCGTTTGCGAATACATATAAATAAGCCATATGATGACTCGGTTCGTTGCCATGTGCATATTGTCCTATAAGACCCGTAATGTCCTTCATATCACGTCCTGAGACATCAACATTTGTAGTAAATAGTTCATCTAATTGTTTTATCATTCTCTCTTTACCGCCTAAAAGCGAATAAAATCCGGTTATATCTTGAGGCACGTAAAAACTATATTGCCATGAATTGGCTTCCGTAAAATGCCAATCCACTTTTGTAGGATCAAAAGGCGATAACCAGCCACCGTTGAGTTTGGGACGCATAAATCCCGTTTCGGGGTCTAAGATATTTTTATAAGACTGTGCACGTTTGATATATTTCTGATAAACGTCATCTTTGCCCATTTTCTTTGACATTACTGCTATACACCAGTCGTTATATGCATATTCCAATGTTTTAGAGATAGATTCATGTTCCTTATCTCCGGGGATATAACCGTGCTCTCTGTATGGTTTTAGCCCAAAATGGTCTTGTTCAGCGCTGTTTATCATTGCCTTTAGAGCCTCCTCGGCATCAAAACCCTCAATCCCTTTCATATAAGCATCGGCGATAACAGAAATAGCGTGATTTCCAATCATACAATAGGTTTCGTTAGCCGATAGTTCCCAAATTGGCAGCAAACCGCCTAAACGATACATATTTAGCATTGTATTTATAAAATCGGCAGTCCGTTTTTGCTCAATTATGGTCATTAGTGGGTGATATGTTCTGTATGTATCCCAAAGCGAGAAAACTGTGTAATTTGTAAAGTCGGTGGCGGTGTGAATATTTTTATCCATTCCCCTGTATCTGCCGTCAATATCTTGATAAACATTTGGTTGCAAGTATGTCCTGTAAAGTGCAGTGTAAAAAGCAATATTCTGAGCGGTAGAGCCTCCGTTAACCTCAATTTTGCTCAATTCGTTGTTCCATGTGTCGAAAGCCGATTGTTTTACTTTGGCAAAATCCCAATCAGGCAGTTCTGACTCCAAATTTTTCAAAGCACCCGATTCATCAACTGCCGACAATCCTACTTTTATCTCAACAGCTTCGTTATCAGCAATATCAAACTTTATAAAGGCTTTAACGTTAGTACCTTCAACTCTTTTAGTATCAGGTTGTTCTAAGTTATCTTTAGCTAATATTGCCTGTTCAAATGGTTTAGAGAACTTTATATAAAAATACCAAACCATATCCTTAGCCCAATTGGATGATTGGCGCAAACCTCTGATCTCCGTATCGCTAACAACCTCAATCCATGAGTTTAAAACCTTGTCGCGATGTTCCAAATCAATAATAAACCCCGATTTACCACCATTTGTAAATGTATATCTATGATAACCAGCTCTTTGCGAGGCAGTAAGCTCAGCCAAAACCGATGGTTTTGTTAGATAAACGCTGTAATACCCTGCTTTTGCCACTTCGCTGTTTTTGTCAAATTGTGAGCAATAGTCTTGATTTAAAAACTGCGGTTTCTCTCCCGAAATAGGCATAATCAGAATATCGCCATAATCGCTACATCCGGTGCCGTTTAAGGCTGTGTGCGCAAACCCATAAACAATCGAATCGCTGAAATGATAACCCGAGCAGCCGTCCCAGCCAGTAAGTCGTGTTTGCGGACTTAACTGAACCATTCCAAACGGCAAACTTGCCCCGGGATATGTGTGCCCATGCGCATCCGTGCCAATAAATGGATTCACATATTCAGCAGGTTGATGCTCCTCTTCAGTTTTCTGACACGCTATAACTGTAAATGATAGAGCTGTCAGCAGTGATAATTTTACAAGTGTTTTCATATTATTTTCAATTAGCAATGTACAATGAACAATTATGAATTACGAATTACGAATTAAGCGTTTCTCATAAATTTAAAAGCAAAAAAATTAAAACTAAAAATCACCCATATCATAAAGACGAAGTCTTTTCTAAACCTTCCTTAACTCCTTAATTGTTATTTAGTTAACGTTCACTAATAACCAACCACAAATCCAAAAATCCGTGTAAATCCGTATAATCAGTGTGTTCTGTATTCCAAAAATCCGAAATCCGAAATCAACAAACACTTAACTGTCAATAAACTCTCCACGTCTTCTTTACCCAAATCACATTCCAAAATTACCACAATTTTCTCATTTGGTAAAAGAGTAAAATGGTTTTTGCTAAACTTGCCCAGTTTGTCACCAAGCGAAAGATGAACATAAGCCATTAATGTTTTTGCCTCTAACGATAGTTTGTAACCGTTGTTAATTGGTTTTATATCAATATTATACTCAGCTTCAGGCACTTTTATAGTTCCTAACGGTGCCAAAAACTTCCGATTTGTATATACGTTATCGCCATTTTTAAATGTTGCTTCAAAAAGCGTTGTTTCGGGTGGAAATTTTTCAAACAGATCTGTTGCTGACAAGGAAACAGCATGAAAAGAGCTATTAGTCGGAACGGTTACCGCTTTATTAAAAAGAGTCTCTCTTTTCCCAGAAAAGTCAATTGCAGACAGGGTTACTTCGCC
>DAOSIN010000233.1:3576-3824 GCA_035366675.1 Salinivirgaceae bacterium
CGCCCTCAACGCTCGACAATTTATCAGAAACGACAAAAACATCAATGCTGTCGTTATGTTTTAGCAATGAAACCATAATGTTGTCAAACAGCTCTTTAACTTTATATTGCAACATTTTTGGAGTGCCGTAAAAATCGGTGCTGCTCCAGCTTGTTACGGACCAACAGTCGTTCAATTGCCAATATAATGTGCCCATACACAGTGGTTTAGCTCTTCGGTGTGCCTCGATAGCCAAGCCAATGCCCTCG
>DAOSIN010000234.1:0-3788 GCA_035366675.1 Salinivirgaceae bacterium
AATTGGTTTTGCATCATTTTACATACTTACTTTCATTGCTAATAAACAAATTGAAGAAGCGGTATATTATGCTTCACAATATTTTACAACTTATCGAAAAGAGATTTTTGAGCATCGCTGGCATCTCTACTGTACCACTTATCTTTTCGCATTGATTAATGCCGAAAAATACAATAAAGTACTGTCAATCTGCAAGCGTTATAATCTTTTGCATAAAGAAAAACAGCGTATTGATTTGCCTGATTATTTGCCTATTATAGAAAACTATTACTATCTTTCTGAGTATATGGAAGGAAAAATTGATCAAGATAAATTAATTTCATCAATTGTTAAATCTGTAAAACCGCTGACGAAAAATAACTATCGTTCACGGCGGATGTTGGACATGATTGATGAGTTAGGAGATTTTATATACGATGAAATAAGGAAGGTAAAGACGAAATTATTAGAATAAACAAAGAACGTTTTAACAAAATATTTCTAAAAGTAATCCCACCATCGCAATTTCTTTTATTTTTAGCTTATAAAGAAACAATTTTTTTCTAATTTAGTAGCATGTAATAACTAAAAACTGAATCACAATGAAAAGAATTATCCTTCTCATCATGGCTTTGGTCTCCTTTGTGACACTACAAGCCCAATGGACTGACAACCCAATCGACAACAACTTTATCGCAAACTGCTTATCGTTTCCAGGCGAGGTTTACCTTTCGACCAACGAGGCAACCGGAGACACCTATGTGCAATGGACATCGACCAGCAGCAACGGCCATGGTCCCACCCTGCAACGTCTCATTTTTGACGGCACTCCACAGTGGGGCACTGACGGTATCCGCATAAGCGGACACAATTTCGACTCCTTTTCACAAGGTTTTGCCATGACTTCCACTGCTGACAGCGCCGTGGTGAGCTGTTTTGCTACCGCAAGTAGCCAGACAGTTGCGGTCAAAATTAATGCTGATGGCACTTTCTCATGGGGTGAGCAAGGTGTCGTCCTCTTCAACGGCAATGGTTTCTCGCGCACCGAGTTAGTCGCTGGCGACGACGGGGGCGTGTGGGCTCTGGGCTTCGACTACGAGAAGCACTACCTGCAGTACATAAACGCAGATGGAACACTGAATCCAAGCATCATTGTTGCTGTTGATGGTTACAATGTGATGTACGGAAAACTCACCCTTGGCATGAACAACGCTGTTTTTCTCACTTATGAGCAAGTGGCTGGAAGTTCAGGATTATATGCCACGAAGGAGATTTACCTTGTCGGATATAATATTGACGGCACACAAATTGGCACTACTGTGCAACTGATGTCAGCACAGACCTTTCAAATCACTTATCTTCATCATGCCGTATCTGATGGTATGGACGGTGGCTACGCCTATATCTGGCATCCGGGCATCGGTGGTGCGTTTAATACCTATGTCTTCCACTACGACAAATATGGCAACTCCACTATTAGCGACTTGAACGGAACCCCCGTTCACACCAGTGACCCTTCCAATTTTTATCTCGACGCATATGGCACTGTTGATCCCGTTAGCCACGATCTTATCATCGCTTACAGGCAGACCGATGCCATTTACCAAAGCCAATCAAGGGTTTATGTAAATCGTATCACTCCAACAGGTGAGAGGGTTTGGGGCGAAGGCATTTTAGTGGCTGATAATGTAGGCATTTACCATTCCGACATCAAGGTCGATGCTTTTGAGGACGGTAGCGGTTTCTCGGTGATTTATGGGAGAAGCAGTGAAGCCAATCCCTACTTCTTAACCATTGAAGCCGTCGGTATGGATATAAATGGCAACGCCTTATGGACCAAAACGTTAAGCTCTAATCCATACAGCCGCGCTATATGCGAAAACAGCGCAGGCTTTCATTTTGGACAAAATGTCGTGGCTTGGGTCAACACCGCTAGCGATAGCTTGTTCGCCCAAAACATTGGTACCGATGGCACCATGGGTCCCATCGATCCTGTCATCCCTTGTCCTGCACCCAAGAACCTTGAAGGTGAATATGTTTACGACGAGGAAGCGCAGCAGCATGGCGTACAGATTAGCTGGACTGCACCCGAGATGCAGCCATTGCATTACAACCTCTACCGTTACGATGTCGCCGACAAGGAAGATATCGTTATCGAAGTGGCCGGTGATGCAACCTCGTATTATGATGAAAGCGGCATAGGCAAGTTCAAATACCAACTGACCGCTGTACATGAAAATTGCGAGTCAGACTTTGCCCTAACCCCCGCCGGCGAGGATTATATCATTGTCGCGGTTACAAGTATAGAAGACGAAGTGCAAGTTAACGACCAGATAGTAACCATCGAAAGAATTTATAACATAAGCGGTCAATGCCTCAATCACAACAACCTGGACGAGCTTGGCAACGGCATTTATATCCTCCAGGGAGTTACCGAGGACGGTAAGTTGGTGAGCCGCAAAATAGTTGTCGTAAAATAAAAATCAACTCATAAAAAAATGATGTAGAGATGCGCAATGGCACGTCTCTACTCTTTTTATGGGAACTGTTGGACTTGAAAAAGAACCTCGCTTTGTAGGGTAGTTGAGCTATAAATTAACGACTATTTCCTTTCAACTTTGTCGCTGATTGAATTAATGTAAGCGTAATGCCATGGGTAACATTAATAAAAATGGGATGCAATAATCGTAGTTTATAGTGTTATAGTTTTCGCCTAAATGAACATTTTTGTAGTATGACACTTTTCTTTTTTGGTATAGTTTTTCAGACTGTATAAACCAAGCATTTTCACCTAACTTTTCAGCCAGAAACCATTTTTCCAACAATCTTGCGGAACGTCCGTTGCAATCAGCAAAAGGGTGTATTTGAACTAAAATCAGATGTATCATTGAGGCGTAATAAAAGACTTGATTTATTGTTAGTTCCGTTGTAATCAGCGTTTTAATGTCGTTAAACAGTCTCGAGATTTCGGCTTTAACAATTTCTTTACTTGCTCCTGTGTATATTTTTCTCCCGTCGGAGAAGACAAAAACATCTTTGTTTCTTATTGTGCCCCTATATTTATCTTCTGATATTACTGTGTCTGATAAGATTTTATGGGATTTTAAGAAATTATCTAAATTCAATCCATACTCTTTCGCGAAAGTATAAGCAGTTTTTAGTTCCTCAATCTCTTTAAAAGATTTGCCTGTGTTATTCATTCCAGAATAGCTATATTTCAAGTAGCTGTCGAAATCGATTATGTTTCCCTCAATCATTGAAGAATATACCGCCGAATTTGAAAAATAGAAATTGAAATTTTCAATATTTGAGTCAATTGCTTTAATTTTATTGAAGTGTTTAATTAAAGTAATTTTTTGCTTTTCGCTGTATTCATCGAAGTAATCTGGAACTATAAATTTCAATCTTTCCATATTTCTATTGTTTTGCAATTAATATTGCTCATTGGTAAATGCAAAATTTACATTCTTCAACTTATAAAGGTACGAATTTTTTGAAAATAAATCACATCAGGAGTTAAAACAATTACACAGCCCATGAGAGTATTGGATTTTGTTTTATTGGGCTTTGAAAGATGTTAATGGAGAATATTTTTCAAATGGTACAATTTTAATTCTCATTCTGTGTTTTGAGTTTGGCTTAATATTTTATGTTGGAATATGCTGTTAAATAACACCCTGTAAGATTTTACATTATGAATTGAACTTATAGTAGTACCGATTGGACACACACTATATTCCAAACTTCGCTTTCGCTCTTTTGAACTATGTGTCTGTAAAATCGGTATTTACAATTGTAAAATTTTAAAA
>DAOSIN010000235.1:0-3759 GCA_035366675.1 Salinivirgaceae bacterium
AAAGGCGTTTTGATTTTGCAAAAACCTGTTTAAAATAGCCAAAATATCGCCGGGATTCCTGGACCATAAAAAAAAGGTGGCTACGTATGGCGGAGCCCTTTTTTAACATTTTAAACCACTTTTCAATACAGTTTTATATCAATAAAATCCAATGTAGAAGTGTGACTTTCGGAGCATTTTCATGCAATTCGAAAGGTGGATATGAATGTAATTTTATCAGAGGGGTCGAGGTTTTACCGAAAGCCAAACAGTTCGTTCACGATCTTGATATCAGGTTAATTGCTGATATTTTATCTGAAGCGTTAAAAAAACTTGAAATCGGAAACTACTACAATGGCTACTTGGGAGTAGATATGTTTTTATGCGAACACCAAAATGGCAGATTGTTTTTGCATCCATGCGTTGAAATAAACCTAAGACAGAATATGGGATTGGTCGCTCACTATCTATCTTCGTGGATTGCGGATAATCGGGTCGGTCGGTTCAGGATTATCAACAAAACCAATGTTTCCAACAATGACATTATGGGTTTTATAAATTCAAACAGTCCGCAATGGAGTAAAAGTAAGTTGCAAAGTGGCTTGATAGCGTTAACACCTCCTGTCAATAGGAATCATGTTGCTATTGCAGAAATATGCAATGTGAAAAATAATGAAAATGTATTGATATTTAACGATATTATATAAAAAAGTCACCCAAATGCTTCGGGTGACTTTTTTAGTACGATGTAAAAAAAATTAACCACATTCCGATGAACCGCAGTCGTTACATGTCAAACAACCTTCTTGATATACAATATTGTGCGACTTACAGTTTTTGCACACTTCTCCTTTAGCTTCTGTGCCATTCGGAATATATCTTTTCAAAGCTCTGGCTACACCTGCTTTCCAAGTGTTAATTGACTCGTTATCAAAGTGAAGCGAGCTAATGAGTGGAATAGTCTTTTCAATTGGCATTCCGTATCTTAGTACGCCTGATATAAGTTTTGCATAGTTCCAAAACTCAGGGTTAAATTTGTGCGACAGCCCTTCAATAGTTGTCTTGTATCCAAACTTGTTGATATACTGGAAGTCGTACCTTGTAACGCTTTCCTCATCTTTGTTTTTGATGATTTTACCTTTATCAATACCTTTTGGGATTGGTAAAACATCCTCTTCGGCAAGACCTGTAAATATTTCGTACGGACGGTCGTCTACTAAACCGATGAAAGCAATCCAATCTTCTGTGCCATTTTTGAATCTTACTACATCGCAGCATAGCTCTCTTGGTCGTTTAAGTTCTTGTGTAGAAGTGGGTTTCTCTTCTTTTGTATTTGAAACCAATACACCTACTCTTGAACCTTCACGATATACAGTAATACCTTTACAGCCCGATTTCCATCCTTCAAAATATACTTTTCCAACCATCTCTTCGGTGATATCTTCCGGAAGGTTAACAGTTACGCTTATACTATGGTCAACCCATTTTTGTATTGCTCCCTGCATATGTACCTTGCTAACCCAATCAACATCATTGGCGGTGGCTTTGTAGTATGGAGATTTAGCAATTAAATCTTCTAACTCGGACTCTTCCATTTTTTCTACGTCATCAATATTGTAACCAGCGGTATTCATCCACTCTATAAATTTATGGTGGATTACGGTAAACGTTTCCCAGCTATCACCAACTGAATCGGTAAATGATATTTCTACATCTTTATCGTTGGGATTTACTTTGCGATTACGACGATATATTGGCTTGAAAACAGGCTCAATTCCCGATGTGGTTTGTGTCAGAATGCTTGTGCTTCCAGTAGGAGCAACTGTTAACATTGCAATGTTTCTTCGACCGTGTGCAACCATTCGTCTGTATAAATCTGCATCTTCTTCTTTAATTCTAAGAATAAATGGGTTATTACATTCTCTTTCAGCATCGTATATTGTGAAAGGTCCACGTTCTTTTGCCAAATCAACAGAGCTTGAGTAAACACTTAAAGCTAAAAATTTATGTACTTCAACTGAGAATTCAATTGCTTCTGGACTACCATAGCGTAATCCCATAGCTGCGAGCATATCTCCTTCTGCGGTGATACCTATACCTGTGCGACGTCCTTCAATTGCCTTTTTTCTAATATTTAGCCACAATTGTTTCTCGACTCTTTTTATCTCTTCTGTTTCGGGATCGCTGTTTATTTTGTGAAGTATGGCGTCAATTTTTTCAATCTCAAGATCTATTATGTCGTCCATCATTCGATGTGCGATGGTCGTGTGTTTTTTGAATAGATCAAAATCAAATTTAGCTTGTGGAGTAAATGGATTTTTTACATACCCATATAGATTTATTGCCAGCAATCTGCAGCTATCGTAAGGGCACAATGGAATTTCACCACAAGGATTTGTAGATACGGTTTCAAATCCTAAATCAGCGTAGCAATCAGGTATCGACTCTCTTTGTATTGTGTCCCAAAACAGTACTCCGGGTTCAGCCGATCGCCATGCGTTGTGTACAATTTTATTCCACAAACTATGTGCGTCTATTTCGCGACTCACAGTTGGATTGTGGCTTTTAATGGGATATTGCTGTATGTATGGTTTGCCCTCAATAACTGAACGCATAAATTCGTCATCAATCTTTACAGATATATTAGCACCAGTTACTTTGCCTTGTTCTAATTTTGCATCGATAAAATGCTCAGCATCAGGGTGTTTTATGCTAACTGAAAGCATTAAAGCTCCTCTACGACCATCTTGTGCAACTTCGCGGGTCGAGTTTGAATAACGCTCCATAAAAGGAACTAAGCCGGTAGAAGTGAGAGCAGAATTTTTTACGGGGCTACCAGCAGGACGTATATGTGAAAGATCGTGACCAACACCACCGCGGCGTTTCATTAATTGAACCTGTTCTTGGTCAATCTTCATTATTCCTCCGTAACTGTCGGAATTTCCTTTATTTCCGATAACGAAGCAATTTGAAAGGGAACCTACTTGGAAACTATTGCCAATTCCCGCCATAGGGCTACCCTGTGGAATTATATATTTGAAATCTTTTAGGGTTTCATAAATCTCCTCTGCACTCATTGGGTTAGGATAGTTTGCTTCAATACGGGCAATTTCATTTGCAATACGCCAGTGCATATCATCGGGAGTCTTTTCATACAAATTGCCGAAAGAATCTTTTAAAGCGTATTTGCTTAGCCATACAGATGTTGCTAATTGGTCGCCTTTAAAGTAGGCTAAGGTAGCCTCTGAAGCTTCTTCGTAAGAATAAGTTTTCCGCATTGTATTACTTTTAGTGGCTATTATCTCGTTAGTTAGCATTATTATATTATGTTTTATTGTTAGTGTTGTTAAAATCTTAATCGTTATGTTTTATTTTTGCCCTCAATGAGCAACTTAATCAGTAAATGACTGAGTTTTTGATGTATAGTTAAAAATAAAATTCTTAAGAAACATTCTTGCGAATTTAAGGCAATGCGATAAATTTTACAAAAACACTTATTAACAAATTGTAACAATTATGTGTTAACAAGCGAATACAGAGCGTATTAATCGGTTGATATCGTAATTTTTTAGAGTTTTTTAGTAATTGAAAGAAGTTTGTTTACGATAGTTGTAGTTGATCCCGACATTGCTTTTATATATTGACTTTGAGTCTCAAAAATTTTCTTTAATTTGACTTTGTCTTTCGATAAATTGTTTACAAGTTCTGAAAATTCATCGTACGATTTTATTGTGAAAACTGTTTCTCGTTTTATCAACTCGACAGCTTCATTGAATTTTT
>DAOSIN010000236.1:0-3746 GCA_035366675.1 Salinivirgaceae bacterium
GTCTCAGAAGTGTCCAAATGCAAGGCACTGAGATTGAGGGCGAAGGAGTGTACATGAAGTACATGACTGAGCCCGAATATTGAAGTAATGCAGCAGTTGGGCACTTATGAGACACCGCCATCAGGTTGGCACACGTGTTTTTGGGCTTTAGCCCACAAGCAATGTGAAATAGTTTAGAAGTGATTGATGATTGGTGGTTGGTGAAAATCATCTAAGGTTTACAATTGGCTGAATGTCAGGGTAATACGGTTTTTTCGGGGTGTCTTGCGTGGAGGTCAAGTGAACTGTAAACGCTTTTTAATTTTGCAAAGTCCTCTTCTTGGTTGCCTGTCATGTATATTGCTTTATCTATATAGCATGTTTTGGTTTTGTAGTTCAGTCCAATTGGTACGATAGGTACATTTGCTTTTATTGCGAAATACCAAAACCCTGGTTTCCATTTGGTTACCTTTTTTCTGGTTCCTTCCGGGGCGATTACCAAAACAAATTGTTTGCTATTTTGGAAGCGGTTAATTATTTGCACCATTGTTGCTCCGGGTTTTTTTCTGTCAATGGGGACGCCTCCGGCGGCTTTTAAGATGAGTCCTAATGGGAAAAAAAATGCCTCTTTTTTTATTAAAAAATGTATTGAAAAGCCTAAATATAAATTGAACATTTTCCCCACCAAAAAATCTAAATAGCTTGTATGTGGGAGCACTGCCATAATAAAATTTTGCTCTTTAGGAGCACTTCCTACCAATTTCCATCCAAATAATTTGGTAAGGAATATTCCAAACCGTTGTTTGAAAGGTAATGCCATTTGTTTTGAAATATTACGTTTGCGAAATTAATGAATTTCTTTGTAATAGGGGTTGTTTGTGTGGTTTTAATAAATCAATTTATTTTTTTTCTGTTTTTTTAGTCTAATAACCATCGAAGTGACCTATTTATACAGCCTTTGTATATTACAGAAACAACAAAGCCAACTATCTTGTAATGATTTAGTTGGCTTTGTTGAATAAATTTTTAAAAATTACTGATTTTTAAATTCCTTTTCTTTGTATAAGAGCGTCAGTAGTTGGTTTTCTACCTCTAAATTTGACGTACATATCCATGGCATCTTCGGTACCTCCACGTTCTAAGATATTTGTTCTGAATTTGTTAGCAGTCTCTTTATCAAAGAGTGTAGTCTCTTTGAATGCTTGGAATGCATCGGCATCAAGTATTTCTGACCATGTGTAGCTGTAATATCCAGCAGAATAGCCACTTGCGAAGATATGGTTGAAATATGTGCTTCTGTATCTGTATTCAATTTCTGGTATCAAGCCTGTTTTCTCTCTTACTTGTTTTTCAAATTCGTAGACATCAGGTATCTCTTCGGTTTCAAGCGTGTGCCAGTACATATCTAAAAGGGCTGCAGCTTGGAATTCAGATACTACAAAACCTTGATTAAATTTGGATGAAGCTTCTAATTTTTTAATCAGTTCATCGGGTATAACTTCGCCTGTTTTATAGTGGAAAGCGTAGGTTTTCATTACTTCTGGTTCAGCAGCCCAGTTTTCCATAATTTGTGACGGTAATTCTACAAAATCTCGTGGTGTCGCTGTCCCTGAGAGTGAATAGTATTGACAACGGCTTAATAATCCGTGCAATGCGTGTCCAAACTCATGGAATAGTGTGCTTACTTCATCAAATGAGAGTAGGGCAGGAGTGGTCTCTGTTGGTTTTGAGAAATTGCAAACAACGGTAATTACAGGAGGAACTCGTTCTCCCTTTTCGTTGTTGTATTGTTTGCGGAAACTATTCATCCATGCGCCGCCGTTTTTTCCTCTACGTGGATGGAAGTCCATATATAATATACCCATTGTTTGGTTATCATTGTCTGTAACTTCATAAACACGTGCATCAGCGTGATATAGTGGAATATCGTCTCTTTGTTTAAAGTTAAGGTCATACAGTTTGTTGGAGACACTAAATACTCCTTTTAAAGCATTTTCAAGTGGGAAATATGTGCGAAGTTGATCTTCGTCAATGTCAAATTTTTGTTTGCGAATTTTTTCAGCATAATACCACCAATCCCATGGCTCTAACTTAAAGTTGTTTCCTTCGGCTTTAATCTGTTTTTGCATTTCTGCAGCTTCATTCTTAGCTGCAATAGTTCCGCGACTCATTAATTCGTTACAAAGTTCAAAAATAGGCTCTGGAGATTTTGCCATACGCTCTTCCAAAACAAATTCTGCATGATTTTTATAACCTAATAGTTTAGCTTTTTGATAACGCAGTGATAACATTTTCCTAAGAATTTCTTTGTTATCGTTTTCATTATCATTGTCTCCACGCATAATATATGCTTTATAAACTTTTTCTCGCAGTTCGCGTTTACTGCTGTATTGTAAAAATGGGAGTCGGCTTGGGTTATCTAAGGTAATCATCCATTTTCCTTCGTTGCCGTTTTGTTTTGCAAGTAGGGCAGCTGCGTCACGTACACTTTGTGGCAATCCTTCTAAATCAGCTTCATTATCAATGATGAGTTGAAAATTGTCATTATCCTTGTTTACATTTTTACGGAAACTAATTGATAGCAGTGATAACTCGCTGTTAATTTGTTTCATTTTTTCTTTATCTTCGTCATTTAGATTGGCTCCGCCGCGAACAAAGCGTTTGTATGTATTTTCAACTAATTTTAATTGTTCGGTATTTAATCCAAAAGATTCTCTATTTTCATATACACTTTTTACGCGGGCAAAAAGCTCAGGGTTCATGTATATTTCATCGTAATGATTAGAAACCATGGGTGCTGTTATACGATCTATCTCTTGCAGTTCATCGGTTGTTGCACTGCTTTTAATATTTCCCAAAACAGCCCTTACTTTTTGTAAAGTTTTACCAGCAAATTCTAATGCTTCGATTGTATTTGCAAAGGTTGGTTCTTCCGTATTGGTTATGATTTTTTCAATTTCAAGCTTATGTTCTTGAATACCAGCTTCGTGTGCGGGTATATAGTGTTCATTCTTAATTTCATCGAACGGTGGAACTTGATAGGGTGTGTTATACTCCGACAAAAATGGGTTTTTATCGACTTTTTGTGTGCATCCAAATGCTACTATAAGTGTTAGCATCGCTAAAAAATTTTTGATATTCATATTATTTAGTGTTAAAAGTTAATATTCGTTTTAATAATTATTACATGTCAAGCCTTATATCTTTTAGAATTTCAAAACCATATTTCTTATTGATTTTATTTCTTAATGGTGTTCTAATAATTTGGAGCTCCTGTTTGACAATTCCCGATGTTATTTTTACAAATAAAACACCGTTGTCTATTCTAAGCCCCTTTGTGCTTTTAGCCATATGTTCACCGACAAAATCACTCCAATTATTAATGATTGATGTTTCATTAAGTTTGTTTTTGGAGTTATTCTCGGCTATCCATTCGTCGATTGCCTGTCCTAGGTTAATTACTTTCTGTCTTCTCATATTGTAATTCGACTTGCCCACAAGATACTGAAAATATTTTATAAGGTGATGCAATACCTTGTAAAAAACTCTCAATTCTTATTTTGTTTGTGTCTGTTATAAATATTTGCCCGAATTTATCGGCGGATACCATTTTTATTATTTTTGAAATACGTTTAGAATCTAATTTGTCTAAAATATCGTCAAGCAGTAGAAGGGGTTTTATTCCTGTTATTTTGGCGGAGTATTCATAATACGCTAATTTTATGGAGATAATGAAAGTTTTTTGTTGTCCCTGTGATGCCGATTTT
>DAOSIN010000237.1:0-3744 GCA_035366675.1 Salinivirgaceae bacterium
ATTATTTGCGACGGCAATTCAACAAAATCGCGATAAACCGAAGTTCCCGATAAACTTTCATAAGTTATGTCCGATAACATTCCATGCAAAGCGTGTCCGAACTCGTGCAAGAAAGTCTCGACCTCACTAAACGTTAATAATGAGGGATTTGAATCGGTTGGTTTAGTAAAGTTACATACTAACGAAATCAAAGGTCTTATATCTTTTCCATTACGTACAGACTGTTTTCTAAACGATGTCATCCATGCACCACTGCCTTTTGATGGACGTGGATGAAAGTCTAAGTAAAGCACTGCCATAAAACGGTTGTCACTATCGGTTACTTCGTAAGCTTTAACATCGGGGTGATAAACTTCAATTTCGGGATTGTATTTAAAGTTTAAGCCGTACAGTTTATTAGCTAAATCGAAAATGCCCTGCTGAGTTTTTGACAGTTCAAAATATGGCTTTGTCATTTCGTCGTTGATATTGTGCAGATGCATTTTCATTTTTTCTGCATAATACAACCAGTCCCAACGTTGTAATTCGCCTTCAAACCCTAATGAACGGGCAAATTTTTCCATTTCCACTTTCTCTTTTTTAGCAATAGGATGACTGGCTTCAAATATTTCGTTGAGAAAACTATTGACATTTGTGGCACTTTCTGCCATTCGGTCTTCTAAAACATAGTCGGCGTAAGAGTTATAGCCAAGCATCTTTGAACGCTCAAGCCGTTTGTTTACAATATCTTCTACGATTTTTTTGTTGTCGTGCTCATTATTATGGTTGCATCGTGAAGCATAAGCTTTGTACATTTCTTCACGTAATTGACGATTGTCAGCGTATTGTATAAACGGGTAATAACTGGGTAGGTGTAAGGCAAATACCCATCCCTCCATTTTTCGCTCTTTAGCCTCAAACGCAGCTGCTTCAATAACGCTTTCGGGCAAACCGGAAAGTTGATTACTGTCAGTAATATGAAGGATAAAGTCGTTGGTTTCCGCCAAATCGTTTTCATTGTATTGTAGTGATAGTTGTGATAACTCTTTATTTATCTCGCGAAAACGCTCACGCAGTTCAGAAGCCAGGTTAGCACCATTCTTAACAAATCCTTCGTATCTCTTGGTTAAGAGCATTGTTTGCTCGTCATTAAGCGATAATTTATCACGATTATCATAAACCTCTTTTATCCGCTTAAATAGGTTTTCGTTTAAGCTGATATCGTTGCTATGTTCAGTTACTAAGGGTGATATTTCTCTTGCAGCAGCCTGCATTTCAGGCGATGTCTCAGCTTCGTTCAGATTATAGAAAATACCTAACACCTTTCTTAAAAGTTGACCAGACTCTTCCAAAGCGAGTACAGTGTTCTCAAATGTTGGAGTCTCTTTGTTGTTGGTTATGGCATCAATCTCCTTTTTTGCCTCTGCTATAGCAGCTTTAACAGCCGGAACATAATGCTCAACCTTAATTTGGCTAAATGGAGGAGTTTCGTGAATCCCACTAAAATCGTTTAAAAGTGGATTGTCGTTTGTAGTTTGATTTGTGCAAGCAGCCATAGCTGTCAATAATGATATATTAATCATAAATGTTTTGAATTTCATTGTCGTAAATATTTTGGACGAATTAAAAGAATTAACTGTGATAACAAATATTATACAAAATTAATCAAAATTTGTTGGTTATTTCTAAAAACAGCATTTTGAGTAAAATATGTAGTTTGAGATATTAAAAAAAAAACAGTTTTATTTAAAGTTGTTGTTCTAAATTAATTGAGCGACTTATATAAGTTATCAACATGAGATGTTAATAAATAAATTCTCTTTTAAGCCTTAAAAGTTTTAATTTTGGAGATACGAACGCGACAATACAGAATCATAATAATTGATTATAAAATCCATTAATTTTATAAAACGTATTAGTACTTTATAATCACATTAATTGTCACGTAAAACATTAAAACATTATTCCAAGTTATGACTTCGTTTACTCATTTACACGTACACTCGCACTACTCTGTATTAGATGGAGCTTCGCAAATCAAGAAACTGATATTAAAAGCTAAAAGTCTTGGTATGGACAGCATTGCTTTAACAGACCATGGAGCAATGTATGGCATTAAGGAATTTTATGATACTGCTATTAAAAACGAGATTAAACCAATATTGGGAATAGAAACCTACGTGGCACGGCGCACACGCCACGACAAGGAGGGGAAGCACGATTCAAGTGGATATCATCTTGTACTTTTGGCAAAAAATGAAACAGGTTACAAAAATTTACTTAAACTCTCTTCGCGTGCCTTTACCGAGGGATTTTACTATCGACCCCGTATTGACAGGGAACTGTTGGAGCAATTTCACGAGGGACTTATTGCATCGTCAGCTTGTTTGGGTGGCGAAATACCTCAATTGATTCTACAGGGCAACGATTCGGCAGTAAATGAGTCAATTGAATGGTACAAAAACCTGTTTGGTGACGACTTTTATTTAGAAATTATGCTACATCCGGCTGAAGATCCGGCTATCAGACAAGATGTCTACGAAAGGCAAAAAACTGTAAACGAGGCTATTAAAAAACTTGCAGAAAAGCACAATATAAAAGTCATTGCCACTAACGATGTCCACTTTATTGAAGCAGAAGACGCTGAATCACATGACCACCTGCTTTGTATTATGACTGCAAAGAAGTACGATGATCCCACAAGAATGCGATATACACGTCACGAGTATTTGAAAAGTACGGAAGAGATGCTTGAGCTTTTTGCCGACTATCCGCAAGCTATTGAAAACACACGTGAAATTGTAAATAAAATAGAGTCGTTTCAGTTAAATTCTGAGCCGATAATGCCCGACTTCCCTTTACCCGAAGGATTTTCGGATTCAAATGATTATTTGCGGCACATCACATTCGAAGGAGCTTACGAACGTTGGGGGAACCCTTTATCGCCAGAAATTGAAGAGAGGTTAAACTTTGAACTTGACACCATTAAAAAAATGGGCTATCCCGGATATTTTCTTATTGTTGCCGATTTTATCAAAAAAGCGCATGAAATGGAGGTAATCGTAGGTCCTGGACGCGGTTCTGCGGCAGGTTCAGCTGTGGCGTATGCCTGTAAAATTACGAATATCAACCCATTGAAATATGACCTACTGTTTGAAAGATTTCTGAATCCCGACAGAATTTCAATGCCCGATATAGATATTGATTTTGACGACGAGGGTCGCGAAAAAGTTCTAAACTATGTGGTTGAAAAATATGGCTATAACCGTGTTGCACACATTATAACATTTGGCACAATGGCTGCCAAAATGGCTATTAGAGATGTGGGAAGAAACCTCGATTTTAGCCTGCCTACGATAAATCAAATAGCCAAACTTATCCCCGACAGGGTTGATTCTATCGATGATGCCATTAAAGAGAGTCCCGATTTGAGCAACATAATGAAAGGTGACGATGAAAATAAGAAAAAACTTATTTCGATTGCCCAAAGTCTCGAAGGTACTATTCGACAAACAGGGACACACGCTTGCGGTATTATAATTGGAAAAGATGATTTAGAAAACTATATCCCTATTTGCAAAGACTCAAAAGCTAATTTGCTGATAACCCAATACGACGGTGCATATGTAGAGTCGGTAGGAATGCTAAAAATGGACTTTCTAGGATTAAAAACGTTGTCGATAATAAAAGAGTGCATTGAATATATTAAAGCTACCACAGGCAAAATTATTGATATTGACTCTATTCCTTTAGATGACAAAAAAA
>DAOSIN010000238.1:0-3742 GCA_035366675.1 Salinivirgaceae bacterium
CGGTATTTACAATTGTAAAATTTTAAAAAGATTGGACTATTTTAAAATTACAATTTAGTATTATAATAAAATTGATTGTCGCTACATCAGCGGACTGAACAGTCTTGCAAAGGATTCTTTCATTTTCTGTCTCCTCGGACGGTTGTTCCACTCCTCAAGGATGACCTCTTTGCAATAGTGTAAATCGTCCATAAACAGCTGTTTTAGACGGAGTGCAGTCTCTTCTTCATAAATAAATGCATTTGCCTCAAAATGCATATCAAAGCTCCGTTCATCAATATTGGCTGAGCCCACAATCGAAAGAAAATCATCGATTACTATTGCTTTACTGTGCAACATGCCGGCTTGGTATTTGAATACGCGGACTCCCGCTTCCAATACACCTCCTAAGAAGCTCGAAGCACTTAAATCTGTGAAACGTATATCCGATTTTTCAGGAATCATCAGCCATATTTCGGTACCACTTAGTGCAGCCATTTGGATACATCCTTTTACCAACTCATTAGGCATAAAATAGGGTGTATGGATATAGACATATTTTTTTGCTGCTATAATAGCACTGCAAATCTCTTGCATAATACTTCTCCAGTCAGTATCAGGACCGGACGCAACGATCTGCATAATATTTTCATCAAACTTGGGTGGCTCAGGGAAGTATCTTTCATCACTAATAAGCTCTTTTTTAACAAAATACCAGTCGATCAAAAACAACTTTTGAATACCATGTACTCCGGAGCCTTCTATTTTGACTACCGTATCGCGCCACTTACCTAACTTGTCGCCGTAAATGTATCTGTCGCCAATGTTAACTCCCCCTGTAAATCCGATTTTCCCGTCAATAATAATCAGCTTTCGGTGGTTTCTGTAATTGACTTTACTTCGTCCCAATCTCAGTCTGAAAGGTAAAAAGGGTTTCACATCAACGCCTGCTTCCCGCAATGTACGCAAATAGTTTCTGGATAGTTTAAGGCTGCCAAAGGAATCATAGATCATCCTGATACAAACACCCTCTTTGGATTTTTCTATTAACAATTCTCGCAGTTTATTTGATATGATATCATCTTCGAAAATGAAAAACTCCATATGAACATGATCTCTGGCGTTGCGAATGGCTACAAACATGGAGTCAAAAATATTTTCTCCTTCTGCATATACATCAATTTTATTGTGTGTATAGGCATCCGCTTCGCTGTTGTTTTTCAGCATTTTGATGAGTTTCAAGAACTTAATTTCTATTCCGCTATTAGCTAGTTCTTTAATGTCAATCGCTGCGCAAGGACGCTGACTAATCCGTTGGATACTTTTTTGCGAAATCATTTTCCGCTTGCGGTAATCCTGCCCTATAAGTAAATAAAGAATAAGACCTAAAAAGGGGACAAAAATAAGTACAGTCAACCACGCAATTGATTTTACGGGATTACGATTTTCAAGTAAAATCACTGAAATCGTGGACAATATTAAGTATATGTAAAATATAATTAATATGGCTTCTAAAATATTGTTCATGGAGCTTATTTTATATGTTGAAATTGAATTTTATCCAAATTTTTAATTAAAAAATCCTTCAAAGGTTGATTCAACTAGCAAATGCAATTTTTATTTACAAATTTATAGAAAACTTTGAATGGTTTTGATAATTTAGATTTTTTCTTGAGTTATTTCTGCATTGTAACTTCCTCCTTTTTCACTGTTTCGCTTGAGTTCTCGACTATTTGTGTAGGGGGTTACGCCTAATTCTTTCGCTAATTCTTTTGTTTTACTCCTCTTTTTCGTAAGGTAAAATTACGTATATTTGTTACTTGGTTATGTGTGATGTATATTCAATTTTTTGGAAGGTAGCGAATATACCACGTTTATCCATTTGACATAAGGATAAAGAGGGAAATTTTCCTCTCTATTTAGCGGTGTCTCATAAGTGCCCAACTGCTGCGTTACTTTGATATTCGGGATCAGTCACGTACTTCATGTACGCTCCTTCGCCCTCAATCTCAGTGCCTTGCATTTGGATGCTTCTGAGCCACCTTATCACTTTTTTTTAAATGAGACTTTTGAGACAGCCTCAAAAAATTGCGTTTACTATATGGAATTTACCAGAAAAAAGAGAACATATAATTTAAAACAAATATCAATGAAAAGAGCAATTTATTTTCTAGCAGCTTTATTTACAATGGTTTTTGTAGTTAGCTGCAATAAAAATGGTAACGAAATGATGAATAAAAAAGATTTTATTCAAGCAAGTGCAGTAGAGCGTGTGACTCAAACTCTTTTGAAATCGCATGGCGATGCCTGTAAATTTAGAGTTGAAAAAGGGATTTCCCAAGTTGCCGACCTTTGGATAGAGACAGACGGCTCGGAGGCTGATTTCGAGGAGTTTTGCAAGACCTATTTTGTGGCAGATCCCGCCGAGTTAGACAAGCTGTACAACAGATTAGAGCGTAACTTTGAGATTATCAGCGGTAAACTGCATCAGGTAGATGTGCTGTTAAAAGAACCTATGCAGATGACCGGAATAGAGAGTTCGCCAGTAGATGTGCTGTTTGCAGGATACGATATTTCGGCGCATGTCAGTGAAGATTTTTATAATAATAAAATCGCATTGATTACGGCATTAAACTTTCCGTTTTACTCATTAGAAGAAAAGACTACGCTTGGGAAAGACTGGACACGCAAACAGTGGGCATTCGCGCGTATGGGCGACCGATATATTTCGCGCATTCCAGCATCAATTATTCAAGAAGCATCTCAAACGCTTTCAGATGCAGATAATTACATCTCAGCTTATAATATTTTTATGGGCAACCTGCTAAACGAAGAAGGTAAAACGCTGTTCCCTGCTGGTATGAAGCTTATTACCCACTGGGGATTACGAGATGAGCTGAAATCTAACTACGCCGATGCTGAAAACGGATTGGAAAAACAGGAGATGATTTACAGCGTAATGAAGCATATAATCGCCCAATCTATTCCAAGTCAGGTGATTAACAGCGGAGAGTTTATGTGGAATCCGATTTCCAATAAAATCTATCAAAATGGTGAAGAGGTACAAGCAACACCCGAAGCCAACGTGCGTTATGAAACACTGCTGAAAAACTTCAAGGTAACTAAGGCTTATGATGCTTATTCGTCACATTATCCGAATGCTATATCACGTAATTTTGACAGAACAAAGGAGATTCCAGTTGATGACGTGAAAAAACTCTTTACAACGTTGCTCTCTTCTCCGCAGGTAAAAGAGGTGGCAACTATTATCAAAAGCAGATTAGGACGCGATTTGCGACCATACGATATTTGGTACAATGGCTTTAAAGCTCGCGGTACAATGTCGGAAGAGGAGTTAAATAAAATTACTTCAGCGAAATATCCCACGCCGATGGCACTCGAAAAAGACCTGCCAAATATTTTAGTAAAATTGGGCTGGAAACCAGAAAAAGCCAAAGAGATAGCCGACTTAGTACAAGTCGATCCTTCTGTTGGTGCAGGACACGCTTGGGGTGCAGTAATGCGTGGAGATAAAGCTCGCTTGCGTACCCGCATTGGAGAAAACGGTATGGATTATAAAGGCTACAATATTGCCGTACACGAGTTTGGACATAACGTAGAACAGACAATCACACTTAACGATGTGGATTACTGGATGTTAAACGGAGTTCCCAATACAGCATTTACCGAAGCGGTGGCGTTTGTGTTCCAAAAACGGGATATGGAGTTACTCGGCTTCGAGGATGCTAACCCCGATGCTGAT
>DAOSIN010000239.1:0-3742 GCA_035366675.1 Salinivirgaceae bacterium
CCTTTTTGTTAAACTGTTTTTTACTTTGTAATATATTGTTCTGAAATTTAGCGATTAATAATAAACTTAGTTGTTTCCGAATAGTTGTTTCCTACTACATTTAAAAAATAAACTCCAGTAGAAAGAGAATGTACTGGTATGGTAATGGCTGAGTTAGAGGTTTTGGCAGCAATCTCTGACGAGAAAATTGTTTTACCTTCTATTGAGATTATTGATATCTGTAGCTCTCCAATAGCAGAATAAGGGAAAGTTACAGATAGCTCTTGTGATACAGGATTTGGAAAAACTGATAACGTATTGTTTGTAATAGCAGTATGCATAATTGAAGTGGTAGTATCGACATACTTTAAAATAAGGTCCTTATATGATGGAGCTTCCACTCCAACATAACCAACATTATCACGAAAATGCAAGTGGTGAATATAAAAACAATTTAACTCCTGATAAACGTTAAATGATTCTCCTCCGTCTCTACTTATGTAAATATTACTTGGATGAGTCATCCAAATGGCATCCTCTTTTTGATAGCAAATTTCAACAGTTGTCCTGCAATCAAGAAAGTCAACCAAGGAATGAAAATACTTAATTGTATTGAAAGCATCATCGGTAACGTATAAATAATATTCATACTGCATATTAACTTTATCTCTTGTTATCATAATAGCTTTTTCTTCATCAAGAAATGAGACTTGCTTTATATAAGAACTATTGTCAATAGGAGAAGGTTTTGTTTGCCAACTTAGCCCATTGTTGTCTGAATAAAAAAAGTCGTTATTAGCCTTTCCAAATGCCCATAACCGCCCCTTTTTAGTTTTATGAAAACAGTTGAACCCTCGGGTTAAATTACTTGCTCCATCAGCTGGAGTCCAACTAAGTCCTCCGTCTAAAGAATATACAATCGAAGATGTTGAACTTCTATAAGCAACAACCGTATCCTCTGAAATATAGATTCGCGGATGATACTCCGTAGTTGGAAGGGTTTCCCATTCAGCAAAAGTTAATCCACCATCGGTAGTTTTGTAAATTTTATCACCCATCATTCTCATAAATTTTAGATAAGCTGTTGTGCCACTTACAGGATATATCCGAGTTGGTTGACACGTAGGCTCCGGCTCGAAAATAAGAGAGTCTGGCATTTGATAAACATTTTGGAATGTCTCTCCTCCGTTGGTTGTGTAGTAAAGGTTACGGAAGCAAATTGCCCAACCTGTATCGGGTGTGTGGAAATTTGTTATAATTACTCCGCGACAATTGCCTTCGTGCCAAATGTTTTCCCACTGTTGCGCATTAGACGGGTACCATACCGCCAATAGCAACAGGAATGTAACTATTTTTAGAATTTTGTGTTTCATACATCTTTAGTTTTTAGTTTAAACACAAATATTGATTTTCGTAAATTTTAGTATAAAATGCAACACCACTTATCAAATATACAAAATCTTTTGGATTAGATAAATCATTGGTTAAATAAAAGCAGCCAGTTTCAATCAATTTTTTATCTTTGTAGATCAAATATTTATGATAAAAACAAAATATTAAATTATGATACACGAAAAATTACTTAATCCAAAGAGCATTGTGGTAATTGGAGGCTCTGAAGACGTTTATAAACCCGGCGGTAAGGTTTTAAAAAATTTAATTGAAAGTCACTTTAAAGGCACTGTTTATGTTGTTAATCCTAAGATGGATAGCGTACAAGGGGTCAAATCTTTTCGAGATGTTAAAAATTTACCGCAAGTCGATTTGGCAATTCTTGCTATAGCAGCAAAATTTTGCCTTAGCTCTGTTGAGGTATTGGCTAACGAAAAAGGGACGCGCGGTTTTATTATCCTCTCAGCTGGATTTAGTGAGGAAAACGAACAAGGCGCAATATTAGAAAAGAAGATAGTTGAAGTTATCGACAAGGTAGGCGGGAGTCTAATAGGTCCAAACTGCGTTGGTATGCTGAATACAAACTATTGCGGAAATTTCACCACACCTATTCCAAAACTTGACCCACAAGGAGTTGATTTTATTTCAGGTTCAGGTGCAACCTCTGTATTTATTATTGAATCAGGAGTGCCTAAAGGGTTGAAATTCAATAGTGTATACTCTGTTGGAAACTCTGCTCAAATTGGAGTCGAAGATGTGCTCAAATATCTTGACGAAACGTATGTCGAAGGCAAATCATCGAAAGTAAAACTGCTTTATGTTGAAAGTATCGACAAGCCTGATGTGTTTCTAAAACATGCATCTTCATTAGTTAGAAAAGGTTGTAAGATTGCAGCAATAAAATCGGGAGGTTCGGAAGCAGGAAGTCGAGCAGCTTCGTCTCATACAGGAGCTTTGGCAAGTAGCGATTTAGCCGTAGAATCACTTTTCCGTAAAGCAGGAATAGTTCGTTGCAATGGACGGGAAGAGTTGGTAACTGTAGCCTCAGTATTTATGCACCCGGAACTAAAAGGCAAAAACATAGCAATAATAACACACGCAGGAGGTCCAGCAGTTATGCTAACCGATGCGTTGAGTAATGGCGGTTTGGAAGTTCCTCATATCGAGGGAAAGAAAGCTGACGAGTTGCTTTCAAAACTGTTTGGAGGGTCATCTGTAGCCAACCCAATTGACTTTCTTGCAACAGGAACAGCAGAGCAGTTAGGACATATACTTGACGCATGCGAAAACGATTTCGACAATATTGATGCAATGGCTGTAATATTCGGAAGTCCAGGACTATTCCCCGTTTACGATGTGTATGACGTGTTGTATAAAAAAATGCAAACATGCAAAAAACCTATTTATCCAATATTACCGTCAATTGTTAACGTAAAAGATGAGATAGATGCATTTATTGCAAAAGGTTGTATTAATTTCCCCGAAGAGGTAACCTTTGGCAATGCTTTGTGTAAGGTTTATAATACACCAAAACCTCAAGCCCACGAGGATAAAGGTATTACGGTTGACAAAAAAGCCATTAGAGCAGTTGTTGATAAAGCCGATAACGGATACTTGTCACCAGCCGATGTTCAGAAACTCCTTGATGCTGCGGGCATTGCACGTGCAGGCGAGGCTGTTGTTACAAATCGTGATGACGCGGGTAAAAAAGCCGCAGAGCTTGGATTTCCAGTGGTTATGAAAGTTGTGGGACCTGTTCATAAGTCAGATGTAGGTGGGGTTGTTCTGAATGTTAAGAACGTCGAGTCAGTACAAACCGAGTTCGACAGAATGATTAAAATTAAAGATACCACGGCAATTCTTATTCAGCCAATGTTAAGCGGAACCGAACTTTTTGTCGGTGCTAAACGTGAAGATAAGTTTGGACATATGGTTTTATGTGGTATGGGAGGTATTTTTATTGAGGTATTGAAAGATGTTCAAAGTGATATCACACCAGTTACTGAAAAAGATGCTCTTGGAATGATTAAAAGACTTCGCAGTTACCCAATTTTCAAAGGTGTGCGCGGTCAGGAGCCAATCAGTGAAACTAAATTTGCAAATATTATTGCTCGGGTAGGGGCTTTATGTCAGGCAGCTCCAGAGATTTTTGAAATGGACTTAAATCCATTGTTAGGTAAAGGCGACAAGATTGTTGCTGTTGATGCGAGAATTAGAATTGAAAAGTAACTACTTTGGAGGAATTTCGGATTTATAGAAAATCAAAAATCCGACTTCCGAAATCCGACTTCCGAAATCAACCCGGGTTTTTAATGCGAAGAATAGGTAAATTTTTTAGTGATACTTGGAAGAAGCTTTCGCCTACTGAACG
>DAOSIN010000240.1:0-3735 GCA_035366675.1 Salinivirgaceae bacterium
CAGTAAAATCGGGTAAAATATGGGGAACACGCGATACCATAAATTATGTGGTTGACGCTTTTCGTGACTCAACAGATGTTGTAATTGGCGATGTTCTGAAAAAAATGCCAGGCATTGAGGTCGAGGAGAGCGGAGAGATTAAGTATCGCGGAAAGCAAATTAGTAAATTCTACATCGAAAATGTAGATATGCTTCAAGGAAGATATGGAGTTGCCACAAACAATATTACCGCCTCGGATATAGCCACAGTTCAGGTTTTTGAGAACCACCAACCAATCAAAGCACTTGGAGATATCAAATTTACTGATGATGCAGCCGTAAATCTAAAACTCAAACCTGATGCAAAAGGCATATTCAGCAGTGTGGCTGATGTTGGCGCGGGATTTGACAATCGGTTTCTGTGGAATAGTACCGTTACAGGTATGTTTTTCAGTAAAACATGGCAACATCTAACAGCCTTAAAATCAAACAATACAGGAAATGATTTAGGACAGGAGTTTCAGTCGTTTGAATATGGTGGCTCTCCGTTGGCTGCGTCGATATCCTATGTTTTACAGCCAACTCCACCGCAGATAAATAAAAACAGATACCTTTTTAACGAAGCGTTTGGAGGAACAATTAACAATCTGTTCAAAACCAAAAGCGAATCTGAAATTACATTCAACCTAAGCGGATTTCGCGATATCGACGACAGAAAGAGCTATGACTTAACGTGTTACATTATTCCAGGCAATGATACTGTTACAATAAAAGAGCAGATGAGCTCATTTAACAGTAGGATTAATATGGAGGGAGGCGTTGGCTACAAAATAAACAATGACCTAAATTATTTGAATGCACAACTACTGTTTTCTGGAGATTTTGTAGAGAATGCCAGTAATGTCATTAGTAATGAGGATATTGAGCAAAAAGGTAAAAGCGATCCATTCAAGATAACTTCAAATATTCATTGGATTAGGCGTAATAACAACGATAAAAAAACGGGAACAGAATTGAATTCAAGATCTTTTTATCAGTCGCAGCCATACGTGTTAGATGTTTCGCCCGGCATGTTTCAAGATATACTGAATGATAGTGCGCCATTTAAATCCGTAAGGCAAAATGTCAATTTCAACACTTTTGAAACGCGAAACAATTTAAGATTTCTTAGGTCTGCCGTTTGGAAATCTTTTCAGATTAATCCTGCGGTGTTGTTTTCTTTTGAACGTCAATCGCTTAGCTCTCAACTTGCCAAATCTTTGCAGGAGGATACATATTTAGAACTTTTCGGGGACTCGCTAAATAACGATATAACTTGGATGCGCGCAAAAGCAGGCGTTTCGCTATATTTTACATATCGCAAACGAGATTTCAAGTTTGAACTCTCAACACCTATACAGTATCAGTCCATTTTGCTTTCCGATAAAATAAAACCCGATGATTTACGGCAAAACCGAGTTGTATTTCAGCCCTTAGCAAATTTAAGATATAGTATTAATGTGCATTGGGAGGTCTCAGGTTCATATTCTTGGTACAACTTTAATCCCAATTTGCGCGCACTCTATTCGGGGTACATTTTGCAGGATTACCGAACTATGAGCCAATACGAAAGCAGGCTTTCCGACTCATACGGACAACATGGAACAATAAAATTATCGTATAAAGATATCATCAGGTTTCTGTTCACAAATGTCGAAGTTGGATACAATCGGTATCAAAATGAGGTTATGTATTCGCAAAATTTTGAAGGAACATTGATGAAAATCAGAGCGGTAGAGATGGAGAATACGGGCAACTATCTTTCTGTTACAGCAAGGGCAGGTAAGGGGTTTTACTGGAAAAAGCTGTCGATAAATGCCGAAGCGTCTTGGGCTAAAGGCGTAACGCCTCAGCTCAGACAAGACAGTTTAATAGAGTATAAAAATCAGGGAATTAATGCAAATATGACTCTATCGTTAGCAATAACCGAGAAGCTCTCTTTTGCCAATAAAGCCAGTTGGAGCGGAGTAGTTGGAAGCACCGATATTGGAGACAAGCTCGACCTTCTCAACAACTTTATTGATGCAGCGACAATCAATTACACATTTTCTAATGGATTGATACTCAGCATTGGTATGGAGTATTATGATACGCGAAACAGTAGCCGTAAACAGAATTTCTATCTTTTAGATGCGGGTGTCTCTTACACATGGAGAAGGATAAGATTTTCGTTAGATTATTACAATATTCTGAACACTACAGATTATGTGTACGCATATTACGGTACGCTAAGCAGTTACTATTCGGAGTATAGAATTCGTCCGGCGACTATTTTATTTAGTGCACGTTTTAAAATATTTTGATTATGAGACATCTTGCTGTTTTTTAATATAATTTAAGAAAACTCTTATTACATGACAAAAATTTTAAAGAAGTTGGAAGACCGAAGTTGGAAGACCGAAGCCATTGGCTTTTAGCTATTAGCCGTTGGCAATTAATGGGACAATTGTTGTATCAATAGCCACGACTTTTAAGTCGTGGATTAGGTCAACACACGTGATTTTTGGGCTTTAGCCCAAGTAATGCGTTTCACGCGGGCAACGTTTTCAACGTAGAGACGGAGCATGCTCCGTCTCTACATCCAAAACACGCCCACTAATAAATACACATAGCCAATAGTTAAAAGCCAAAAGCCAACAGCCAAAAGATAGCAACACTTTAAATCAACTTCCAAATTGTATTTCACTATTAATTATTTTTGTCATGTACTTAGAACTTCAACTAAAAAGTTAAAAAAATGAGAAAAAAACAAACAATTTGCTTTTGCCTTTTGAGTCTCTTTATTTCAAGCTCAATAGCCCAGTTACCATTGAGAATTATGCCACAGTCAATTAGCGATTACCAAGTAGTTGATTCAGGCAGATTTGTTATTAGATACTCGCTTGATTTTGTCGAAGACCCTGATAAACTAACAGTTAAAGAGTCGGATATTATACTTTTAGAATTAGGTAAAAATATTTCCAAAAGCTATAGTTATAACTTGTATAGATTTGATTCAATTCTTACTGATGGAGTTAGCAAAGGAACTCCAGGATTACCCTTTATTCAAAAAACTGTACCTCCTTTAGAGGTATTTAAAAACTATCCAAAAGGGAAAATCACAGTGACATATCGGTCTCCTTACCAAGGACCTGTCTTTAAGTATATCGAAGATGAAGTTAATTTTAATTGGATTGTCCATAAAGAGAAGAAGAACATATTAGGTTATACTTGCCAAAAAGCCACCTCTACTTTCAGAGGCAGGACGTGGACAGCGTGGTTTACAAATGAAATCCCTGTTTCAGACGGACCTTGGAAATTTTGCGGTCTTCCCGGTTTAATACTCAGTGTTTCAGACGATAAAGAACACTATTCGTATAACTGTATAGGTATCGACAATAAAACAACATCTATAAAAGTCTGGGATTGGAAGTACGAAAACACAACACGTGAAAAACTAAATGCTTTCATAAAAAGAGCCTATGAGAGTCCACTTGATTATATGAAAGCCAGTGGACAGAAAGTCAATTTTATAGGTATGGAGTCAACGAATGCTTCTATTCCTTTTAATCCTATTGAGCTTGAATAATACAAAGTTCTGTTAAAAGAGCTTATTTTGAAATGGTCACACTTCGGCTCTGCTCAGTGCACCGCTTCGATAAATTCAGCGACCGTTCTACGTCGGCTGAGTATTCTAAGTAAAAAACAAATTAAATTTAAGTTTTTTTCAAAAAAAGT
>DAOSIN010000241.1:0-3729 GCA_035366675.1 Salinivirgaceae bacterium
CGTTTCTGCCTATATTCCGACAAACGTAATTTCGATTACGGACGGACAAATTTTCTTGGAATCGAATTTATTTAACGCGGGAGTTCGTCCGGCAATTAACGTGGGTATTTCGGTATCGCGTGTGGGAGGTAATGCGCAAATTAAATCCATGAAAAAAATTGCCGGTACTTTAAAATTAGACCAGGCACAATTCCGTGAATTAGAGGCTTTCTCTAAATTTGGTTCTGATTTAGACCCTGCCACATTAACAGTTTTAGACAAAGGACGTAAAAATGTCGAGCTACTTAAACAGCCACAATACAGCCCTATACCTGTTGAAAAACAGATAGCCCTAGCTTTTGCAGGCACACGAGGATTATTAAGAGACGTAAGCCTAAATAACGTAAAAAAATGGCAAGAAAAATATCTGTCATTACTAGAAACAAATGGCAAAGAAACTTTAGAAAGATTGCGAAAGGGAGAACTTATAGCAAAAGATGAAGAAGCTCTAAAAGCATTTGCTGACGAGGCTTCAAAGAAACTTGTTTGATTAAATAGTTAGATATGGCAAACCTAAAAGAGATAAGAACCCGAATTGTTTCGGTAAGCAACACAAGACAGGTTACGAGTGCCATGAAAATGGTATCTGCAGCCAAGTTGCGTAAATCACAAGAAGCAGTTACCAAAATAAGGTCTTATTCTAATAAGATGCTTGAAATTGTTGAATCTGTAGGGAAATCAGTAACAGAAAGTTTTGATTCCCCACTATTCAAACTCAAACCTACGGGTAATACTTTAGTAATATTAGTTACCTCAAACAAAGGGCTTTGCGGTATTTTCAACGCAGCAATTACCCGCATGGCTGTTGATTGGGTAAAAACAGAACGAGCTGAAGAGTTAGAAAATAAGCAAGTAACTTTTTTCACAATTGGGAAAAAGGGCTATGACGTTGTTTCAAGAATGGGATTTGACATAAGTGGGCGTGATGATAATTTAGTTAATAAACCGTCATATAATCTTACAACACTTTTCACTAAAACATTACTTGAAAAATACAACAACGGAGAATATCGCGAAATAGTAGTATTTTACAATAGTTTTAAAAATGTTGCAACACAGCAGCAACTAATGGAGACCTTTTTACCCATAAAAATCAAAAAAAGCGATGACGAAAAATATGACGCCCTCGAGTACATATTAGAGCCCAATGCTGACGCTATACTCGAAGAATTAGCTCCAAAAATGTTAGAAACAGAGATGCATAAAATTGTCCTCGATTCAATTGCCTCTGAACATGGTGCACGCATGACGGCTATGCATATAGCTACCGACAATGCAACTGAATTATTAGACACACTAACACTTAACTACAACAAAGAACGTCAATACAGCATTACAAATGAATTACTTGAAATCGTGTCTGGAGCAAATGCATTAAAGGGCTAAAACATTTATTTGAAGGAATACAAAAATGTGGACAAGATTTGCAGGGTTTATTTTAAGATATCGCATTGGAATACTGTTATTTATCATTCTTATCACGGCTTTCATGGCATATAAAGCCTTTGATGCGCGTATGGCATACACGTATGCACAAATGCTACCCGAGACAGATACCACATTCGTAGAACACTTATATTTTAAACAAGTTTTTGGAGAAGAGGCAAATATGTTTGCCATTGGGGTTAAAGATCCCGATGTTTATAAGAAAGATAGGTTTAACGCTTATTCAAAATTAACCCAAGAGATTAAATCACAATACGGAATTACAGATGTGCTTTCTATTGGACAAGTCGTAAATCCGTACAAAAATGATTCGTTACAGTTATTCGAATTTAAAAAACTATTCCCCTCTGAAGTTCAAACACAAGAAGAGCTTGACAGCTTAACTAACATATTTAAAAGTCTAAGTTTTTATGATGGTCTTGTTTATAACAGTGCTGAAAATGTCTTCTTATTTGCAGTAACACTCGATAAAGATTTATTAAACACTAAAGAGAGAATAGGTATAATCGACAACGTCCATAAAATAGCCGATGAGTTTGCCAAAAAACATAATGTTGAACTTCATTACAGCGGACTCCCTTACATAAGAACAGAAATAAGCAAAAAAATTAAGGAAGAGATAAAATTGTTTATTGCCTTAGCTTTCATAGTAACAGCAATCATACTGTTTCTATTTTTCAGGTCATTTAAAGCAGTAATTTTTTCTCTGTTAATTGTGGGCATAGGTGTTGTTTGGACTTTTGGGACGCTTGGATTACTCAATTATGAAATAACTATCCTGACGGGCATGATACCCCCAGTGCTCATTATAATTGGAGTTCCAAACAGTATTTTCATGTTAAACAAATATCATACTGAATATAAACGACACGGAAACAAAATAAAAGCACTCCAAAGAGTTATTTCAAAAGTTGGAAATGCAGTTTTTCTTAGCAATTTAACAACAGCTGCAGGGTTTGCTACCTTTATATTAACATCGAGTGGGATATTAATTGAATTTGGGATAGTTGCCTCATTAAACATCTTGGCAATGTTTTTAATAGCTGTTTGCTTAATTCCGATTATATTCAGTTTTCTTCCACCTCCGAAGTATAGACATATAAAACACCTTGAGAAAAGACGCACAACATTCATTATTGATAAACTCGAAACTATATCGATAAAATATAGACCCATTGTTTTTGCAGTTACTGTATCTCTTATTGTAATAGCAATTTTCGGGATTAGTCGCATTCATTCAACAGGATACATGGTTGACGATATCCCTCCAGATGACCCTATACTTACTGACCTTAAGTTTTTTGAAAAACATTTCGATGGGGTTATGCCCATCGAAATTTTAGTTGATACAAAAGAACCACAAGGAGCCTTTAAATTGGAGACACTAAAGAAACTTGATGCTCTTCAAGATTCACTTCTAAAATATCATGAACTGTCAAAACCGTACTCTTTGGCGGAAGCGGCTAAACTGTTAAGACAATCGTACTATAACGGAGATCCTCGCAGATACAGGGTGCCCATAGAACGAGAACGCTTGGCAATGGCAAAATACTTAAAAACCGACGAAAAACAGAAAAATATTCTTACAAATTTTCTTGATTCAAGTTTTCAAATCACACGCATGACCTTACGAATGCATGATATTGGAACAGTGCAAATGAAAAGCACCACACAAAAAATTGAAACCGACATAAAATCAGTATTTCCCGATAGCTTATACCATACCATTCTGACAGGAACAAGTATCGTGTTTACAAAAGGAACACAATATCTTATTAAAAACCTTTTTACAAGTTTAGCAATTGCTATAACATTTATTTCATTGATATTCCTATTCTTACTTAGAAGCTGGAGAATGGCACTAATAGGATTGATACCCAACTTAATCCCACAGCTAATGACAGCAGCATTAATGGGATATTTTGGAATACCAATTAAACCTTCAACAATCCTTATTTTTAGCATTGCTTTTGGAATATCGGTTGATAATACAATTCACTTCTTATCCAAATATATACAAGAAATGAAGGTGTTAAACTGGAACACAGGAGAATCGGTTAAAGCTGCCAGACGCGAAGTGGGAATAAGCATGATGTACACAAGCACAGTGCTGTTTTTTGGATTTGCTATTTTTGCAGCATCTGAATTTGGAGGGACAAAAGCGCTGGGCACACTTGTTGGGTTAACACTTTTTTTCGCTATGATCTCAAACCTAATCATACTGCCATCTCTACTGTTAACATT
>DAOSIN010000242.1:0-3709 GCA_035366675.1 Salinivirgaceae bacterium
AACGCCAGTTTTGCCCCGAAATAGAGAAGTCGTCAGGTGGCGCACCTGCCTGAGCATCAATATTGTACAGTTCGGGAGATACCCAAGCATCTACGCTATGTCTATATATACCTATTGGAATATCGCCTTTAAGCGCAACGCCCTTTTTTCGCGCATAATTGGCAGCATCAAACAACTGTTTGTGTGCGTGATATTGGATAAAGTAATGTATCGCAACATCATCAAAATGAGCCGATTGAGAGTCGCAAATTTCATTGATAATAGTGGGAGAGAAGCTCGAATATTTTCCCCAACGTGAAAAATCTACCGTGTTAAACAGATCCCTAAGATACGAAAACGCGGCGTAAGGCTTTAACCAATCTTTGTTTGCTTCAAAAAACTCAATATATTCGGGTTCTTTCAGAAAAGCCCTCTTTTGCTCGTCATATATTTGTTTAAAAAATCTTGATTTTAAGCGCATTACAGCCTCATAATCTACTCTTTCAAGACTGTTTAAGTATTGACTCTGTTTGTCAATTATTTGTTGCGTAACCTTAGCTTTTAGTTTTCCTATTAAGCTGATATTTATATAGATAGGATGTAGCGCATATACCGAAATACCTGAATATGGATAAGAGTCCATCCAAGTGTGAGTTGCAATGGTATCGTTAACCGGAAGAATTTGTATAATTCTCATTCCCGTTTTTAAAGCCCAGTCAACCAAAAGTTTAATATCAGAAAACTCACCAACGCCACAACCATTTTTTCTTCGTAAAGAGAATACAGGAATAGCAACCCCTGCACATTTCCAAGGTTCAGTCGGATAGCTAAAATGTTCATCATTTATATTGATAACTAAGGCTTTACACTCACTTACCTTAATATTTACAACTCTATTTGTACCATCTTCAGAAAACACTGTTTTTTTCGACTTTCTGTCAATTATACAGTATTTATACTCAACACTTTGGGTCTTATTGTTAACAAAAGTTTCGGCTTCCCAAACAGGGTGGTTATGGTTGTGCATTTCAATTGCTTGTTTAATATCCCAGTTCCCCAACTCTCTATTTGAGCCAGTTATCACAACCCGATGTTTGCTATCAATTCGCGGAATAGCGATTTTGAATATCACTTTTATTCCATCTTTTAATGCAGTAGGCTTTGGCGCTATCCTGTTATTATACGACAAAATTGTTTCTCCTATAGCCTTGCTAAACAGCGCATAACTAGGGTCAGAAGCCGAACGCCAAGAGTCAAAAACAACGTGATTGCTTGCACTTTCAATATTAACTTGGCGGTCATCTCCCCACTCTTCAATCTTAACGGAATTGTTATTGTCTTCGACCGAATATCTATACTTAACCGTTTTAACACTATCGGGAATAACAATATCAGCCTGCCAATGTCCTGATTCAGTGTTAATTAAACTCATTTTAAATATTGAATATGAATTTGAATCGGGCTGTTGTACCTCTAATAATAATGACTGTCCAAAGTGGGTTTTATAATTAATGTTAAATGAGATATTCATAGGTATTACATTATATTGTACAAATGAACAACCTCGTCTATATAAATTAACTATTTCAGCGAGGTTAGTTGTCTACTGCATAAGGCTGTAATTGTGAGTAATATGGGTTAGTTAGTTGTTTTCAAAAATAACAATAGAATTTTCATCCTTTAATCTCTGTTTTACCCACTCTTCAATTTTTTCCTTGTCAGCATTTTTCAGCGAAGGACGTTCTGAAGATAGTACAATTACCGATGTACGAGGAGAGCTTGAGGTTGAATCCTCTTCCACGCTATAAGCAAACGCTTCGGAGTATATGCAACGCGTAATCTGCAGAAAAATAGTTTTAATCTCTTTTAAAATCACTTCTCCTTTTAATGATATATTCATCAAGCTATCGCTCTTAGCTTCAGCTTGTTGTAGTGCAAACTGAGCGGCATTAAGTTTGTTTGTAAGTTGCTCCGTTTCTGTTTGAAATTTCCTTGTGCTTGCCTCTAAATAAGATGCGCCAAATCCCTCTTTTATAGATAGTTTCGAGGTATCAATATCAATCAATAAAGCCTTGGTTTTAATATCTTTGAAGTTGCTTTCGCTTAATCCATATCCCGAATAGATGAGTTCTACAGTTCGTTCGTGTGCATTAACGTCACTTCTTTGCAGATAGTTTCCTTCTACCACAGAAATCTCTTTTAAAAAGGACTCTACACTCTGATTAAAGTTTTCCTCTTGCACCAATTTGTATCCAAAATAGATACTTGGTATAGCCGTTAACGCAATAATAACAGATATCCCTCTGCTCACGTACTTTTTTCGTTCGGTATCGATAATAGAGCGAATCGGGAATTTCAGAAACTGGCAAACAATCAGGGCTGCAAAAGCAATAAAAACTGTGTTAATAGTAAACAGATATAGAGCTCCGAAAAAGAAATTAAACTGCAATGTAGCCAAACCGTAACCTGCCGTACAAATTGGTGGCATAAGTGCAGTAGCTATTGCTACACCGGGTATTACATTTCCTTTCAGTTTGCTGCTTATAGCAACAATCCCAGCCAATCCGCCAAAAAGTGCAATAATAACATCATAGATAGATGGGCTGGTACGCGCTAAAAGCTCCGAGTGTGCTTCGTTTAGTGGTGTAATCAGAAAATATATCGATGAAGTTAACAAGCTGACAATAACAGCATAAGTAAAGTTTTTAACAGAACGTCTGAATAGCGGAAAGTCGTATGTTGCTAAACCGTAGCCCATACCATTTATAGGACCCATTAATGGAGAAATTAACATAGCTCCAATAATAACCGCCGTAGAGTTTGTATTCAGCCCCACAGATGCAATTACTATAGCAAACATAAGAATCCATAGATTGGTTCCTTTAAAAATAATACCCTTTTCAATCTCTTGATGAATGGTATTATAATCTTCCATTTCAGAACGCAAATCAAACCAAACGGATAGTTTTTCAATCAATTTTTTCATGATAGTCAGTAGTTAATTAATTGTGATAATTTGCGCGCAATATATGTAAAAAAACGTTTGCTTTGCGCCAATTGCAAATATTTAACCAAAATGTTTTTTATGCAGAAATAGGTATTAGTCGGAAGACCGAAGTCCGAAGTAGGAATTGTCCGTAGGACAACATGTGATTAACCGTAAGATTTATCTTACGGAAACGGTACCCCCTGACTTTCGCCCGTAGGGCGACACTATGCGATAAAGCAATGTGCTATTGAGGTGCAAGGGAAAAGTTTCAATTCGTAACACGTAACTCGTAATTCGTAACTCGTAATTTAACTAAAGTCTTCCCTAAATGCTTCTTAACTCCTTAATGGCTATTTAGTTAACGTCACTAATCACCAACCACCAACCACTAGTGACACAAACAACACCCAAAAATAACATAGACTTTTTCAGTGATAACTACTTACACTTTATTACTCCGTTTTCAAACAAAGTCTCTATCAACGGAATAATATGCTCCCTAACTCGCTGGGAATTATTCCGATGTTCGCCGGGAACTTGTAAACAATTTGTTGCTCCAAAAAGGCTTTGAAATTCAGCTTTGTAGGAGAAGAGCTCATCTTCGTCAGCAAATAGAGCCCAGGTCTGTTCTTGTTCTAACTCTGTAGGAGTGAGGTTTTGTTCCAAATCAACGTATTTTGCAATCTCTTCTGTTGTTGTTTCATTAAAAAGAAGTCTCTCAAACTGTTCAGACGGCTTCAT
>DAOSIN010000243.1:0-3708 GCA_035366675.1 Salinivirgaceae bacterium
GTTCGGCATTCAACTGTTTTAAGATTCTTTCAACATAAGCCCGAATTTCCTGATCAGGAATAGGGTACATGTCACCAACCAACTGAACAAGCTGATGTGCAATATCCTTTATTTGCCCTTCTTTTGGTTTGGCAAGAATATATTCAACGATAGGGTCTTTGACCTGCATATCTTCTATCTTGGTAAAGCGAGGGGCGTATTCGTCTTTCTTTATCTGTTCAATATCTACCTTGTACAAATCAGAAGTTATCTGGTCGAAGTCAATTTTTGAATCTTCATTGCTCAGTTTAAAATTTTTCAACAAAGATTCCTGGTTTAACAATATTTTATCGGTACCGAAAATATCGCTTTGTTGAACTTCTAAGAAAAATTGAGGTAGTTTAATGCCGGACGCTAAGTCTTTATTGACATCAACTATTCTGTATCGCTTTACTTTTTCTCCCATTTCCTGAAATATATTTTCGTCAACAGGTTGCTGACTTTGTTTTTCAATAACTTCTTCCATCTCCCTGTTTTGTGTTTCAGCCATGTTTTCTATTTCTTCAATAGATTCAATTTTTGCTTCGGGAGAACTAATTGTTTCGGGATTAAATGAAATTCTTTCCGGAATAATTTCATCACCTGTATTTGAACTTTCTTCATTCTGTTCAGGAAAAAGGAAGGATTCAAGCGGTTTTTCAACAACTTGTTTCTTTTCCTCTTCGGGCATATTGTCTTTTTGTCTGTAATCCTTTTCGCTGAAACCAGAAGCCTGTAATCCCTTAACAATGTTCTGTAAAGTATCGTTGAATTTTACAGATGCTGTTAATACATAAGAAACATTGAGCAAGGCAGCCGAATGCTTCATTACATAAGGTTGACGAAGTACACGTCCTAAAATCTGTTCAACATCAACTGCCGATGATTTATCGGCAAGCGATGCAAGAATGTAGGCAAACGGGCAATCCCAACCTTCTTTAAGAGCATTTATTGTAATGATATAGCGGACAGGACATTCAGGGGAGCTTAAATCAATACCTTTCAATTCGTCTTTTTCGGCTGTTTTTATTTTTATCTGTACTTCGGGAATACCCACTTTAAGAAGTTGCTCTTTTAGTTTGTCAAACGTTGTATTATCTTCATCCGTGCGGGGTTGTGCCTGGAATAAGATGATTGGCCTGATGTATTTGCCTCCATTCTTTGCCTGTTCGATTGCAAGTAATTCAAGTTTTCGTTGAAGATGTAATGCACTGTTTATGACTTCCGTTTTGTCGTGGTGGTTATAAACTATTACTGGAAGTTTAACCATGTGTTCCTTTTTCAATTCGATTGCCGGAACCAAACTCACAATATTGCTATTGTCTTTTGGTGTTGCAGTGAGGTCTAAAACAAAAGAAGGATTGAGCGCATTCAACATATCTACACTTAAATCGCTTTCAGCATTATGGCTTTCGTCAACCACCAAAACCGGATTCATGCTTCGTATAACATTGATTAATGCAGTATCATCAGTATCTTCGAGCAGGTGTTTTTTATCTTTATACTGGCTGGCAAAAGTGGCTAATTGGCCATTTTCCTGATACACTTTTCTATCTTCTTTGTTTCTTGCACGTAAACTTGAAAAGCTCATTACCACAATAGAAAGCTGTTCTTTTACCACAGTGGGGTTGAAGTTTGAACCTTGCAATAAATCCTTCTTTTCGTATACTTCAACCCGATGGTTAAACAAAGAATCCAACTTCTGCCTGTAGGGGTGATCGGGATTGCTTAGGTTGTTTACTGTCTGGTCGAGCAGGTTACTCCAGGGAACCAACCATACAACTATTTTAGGTAGTTCTGATGAGTATGCCGAGAATATGGTATGCAAAGCATTGCATGCAATAAATGTTTTACCACCTGCTGTCGGTACTTTTATACAAACATGTGCAGCATTGGGGATGGTATTCTTATACGGCTGCATCCCTTCATTATTTAAAGGGTTATAGGGGCCAATGCGGTCTTCCCAAAACTTATTGAATGCAGCATCGGTTTTTTTGAACCTCTGAACATATTCTAAATAGAGTTCGAGGTCTTTTATTACTTTGTGTTGATAGCTTTTCAGTTCCATATTAAAAACGGGTTACATCACGAGGAATTTTCTTAAATACTATGTTCTTTTTCATCATAAAGTCCTTTGGCAAAAGGCAATTGTCGGCATAAATTACATATTGCCCTGCCTTGGTTTTTATAGTTGAAAGAGTATCATAATCGAGGGTCGTAAGCGATTCTTTTTCGTAAATAAAATAGTAGGCAGTGCCTTCTTTTTTGCCAAGGAAATAAGGTGTGTCTGATTTTGTTTTCGGTTGCTCAAATGCTTTGCGGGTTTCGCTGTACCAGATATATTCCCTGATTTTTTTTGTATCTACTTCTTCGTTCAGATATTCGTTGTTTTCGCCTACAAACAATGGCTTGCCTAATTCAAAGTAATCGAAACTGCCACCTGTGCCTTCTTTATCGCCATAACCTTTAATAACCCGCTTTACCCTTTCGGCAGTAATGTTGTTGGCGTAATCTTCCATTTCTACCAAGATAAATTTACGGTTTCCTTCATCCTGATTATTTAGATTAAAAACTGCATGGGCTGTGGTACCACTACCAGCAAATGAATCAAGTATGATCGAATTTGTATCGCAAACAAAATTGATTAAATACTGAATTAGAGTAGGTGTTTTGGGATAATCAAATACTTTATCACCAAAAATTTCTTTTAAGATTATTCCGCCTTCTTCAGTTGTGCCGACATAATCATTTGCATCAATAAGATTACGAGGTACTTCTGGTTCGTAATTAGCTTTGTCATACCTTGGTGCTAATGATTTGCCTTTAAAAAGAATTTTCGTATTCTTCTTAATTTCTTGCTCTAAATTCTCTTGAGTCCATATAAATTTTGATTCCAGTAATAAATCATCTTCAAACTTACCATTTCTAAACCATACATCATTTTTAAGTACAACTTCGTTAACTTTTGTGCCATACTTACCAGCAATAAAGTGAAAATCCTCAGACATAGTACTTGAAATGGATTCTTTCGGGAATCGCAAAGTCTTTTTTTGATTATTACTTTTAATTAATGGATTATCCGCTTCGTTAACTTTAGAAAGGCCTTTGTATCTTGAATTATTTCTTTTCTTCTCATAACACATAACATATTCAAGACATTTTTTGCTCTTATTGGAAAGATTTGATGGAGAATATGTTTTATACCAAGAAAAGTACTCGATAAAGTTACCTGAACCAAAAATTTCATCCATTATTAATTTTAAGTGTGATAACTCATTGTCATCAATAGAAATAAAGATAGCCCCATCATCCGCTAAAAGCTTTTGAAGTAGTTTCAGGCGAGGATACATCATACAGAGCCACTTGTCGTGCCTTGCCAAATCATCAATACCAATAGCAGCCTCTTTGCCTGATTCCTTCGCTTTCAAGGTAGCTTCAAGCCATTTTTTTATTTTTGGGTGGTTCACATTGTCATTATATACCCAGTTTTCGTTACCTGTGTTGTATGGTGGATCTATGTAGATACATTTGATTTTTCCTTCGTACTCAGGTAAAAGACTTTTCAGGGCTTCAAGGTTATCGCCATGAATAATTTTATTGCCACTGTTTACAGGTTCTTTTGATTCTCCATCAGCATCATTAAAGCCGTATTTGTGCTCCAATATTTTAAAAGGGACATCCCTATGATGA
>DAOSIN010000244.1:0-3707 GCA_035366675.1 Salinivirgaceae bacterium
CTTTTCGACATCGTTGTTTACTTTACACTTGTCGCCTTCTGTAGCAAAGGTTGAGAGGTTTTTTGCAGCACCAAATCCTCCTGGAAAGATAATTCCGTCGAAATCGGCAACTTTGTACTCCGACAATGGTTTAATTTCGCCACGAGCTATGCGTGCAGATTCCGCTAAAACGCTTCGTTTTTCGTTAGTCGCCTCTTTTGTTAAGTGGTTTACAGTCTGCGCCTGTTCGATATCGGGTGCAAAAATTTTGTACGTACAGTTGTGTTGGTCGATAGCCAACATTGTCATTACTGCTTCGTGGATCTCGGAACCGTCAAAAACTCCGCATCCAGCAAGCACAATAGCAAATGATTTTGTTGCCATAGTTATTTTGTTTTAGTCGTTAATATTTTTTTGAGAGTACAAATTACATAAAATTTTGTTTATATGCAATTTTTTGTCTCATATAGTTTGGTAAAATATCTATTGCTATCTTCAATATATTTTAAAGAGTCAATAACATGATGAGCTGTAAAATCAACTTGCATGGGAACTATCGCTACGTAATTGTTTTCCAAAGCCCATAAATCGGTATCTTTTGCGCCCTCTTCAAGGTTCTTTAAATCGCCAGCAAGCCAATAGTATTCGCCTCCGTATGGGTCGAAACATTTTTCAAATGCGCCCCTCCATGAGCCGTGTGTTTGCCTGCAAACTTTAATCCCATTTATTTGCATTAGCGGGGCTTTTGGAATATTTACGTTTAAGCTTGTATATTCGGCTAATCCATTTTCTAATATTTGACGGAAAATAATATCGGCATAATATTTCGATGCCTCAAAGTCAGCGTCAGGGGAGTGGTCGAGAAGTGAAAATCCTACCGAAGGTACTCCATTTAGGCATGCTTCAATGGCGGCACCCATTGTGCCACTGTATATTACGCTTATTGAAGCATTGCTCCCGTGATTAACACCACTTACCATAATATCGGGTTTTCGGGGCACAGCCTTACTTAAGCCAAGTTTTACGCAGTCGACAGGTGTTCCGTTACATTTATAAAATGTGATGCCCGGTTTGGAATAAACTTGTTTTAATTGTAACGGATATTTTATGGTTACTGCGTGAGCCATTCCTGAATTAGCACTTTCGGGGGCTACTACAATAATATCGCCATATTTTTCAACTACTTCGATAAGAGCATTAAGACCTTTTGCATAAAAACCGTCGTCGTTTGATACAAAAATAAGAGGTCGTCTATTTTTTTCTGACATATTTATCCTTTCTGTTTAGAGCTGCAAAGATAGTAAAAAGTAGGATTATTCTTGTTAAGATAATGACACAGGGGAGATTCAATTAACAATTAACAATTAGCAATTATCAATTAGCAATTTTTTAGGAGTGAAACTTAATTTAGTTAAAAGTTGAAATCTTGTGGTTTTCAGCCTATTTGTCTATATTTGTTTAAAGTTACGTTGTTATGGAAAGTTTTTATATCAACTTTAATTCGCATCCTGAAAGAAGCAAACGGTTTCGACGTTTTATTGTTTTAATATCCATAATTTTGGTTGTTATGGTTGGTTTAACGTTTTGGGCGTTTTATGCATTTTCAATTTTTGGTATATGGTTAATATTGCTTTTATCGCTCCATACAATTATTTATTTCTATTTGGTTTATAAGGGCTATAAGAGTGAACTTTATGTAAAATCTGATAACGAAGTTTTGTCATTCAAACTATCTTTATACAGACGTACTCCAACACTTGTTTTTTGGGACTCCATAAAAAAGGTTAAAATAGGTCCTACTTATGTTGCCTTTTACAAACGTTCGGGTAAACGTAAAACGATGTACTTAGGTTGGTTGTCGTATGCCAACAATATTAATGTAAAACGTAATATTGAAAGTATTGTTAAACAACTAAGCATTGATATCGAGTATGGGGAGATAATTGAATATGTTGAATAGAATATTTGGCTGAAACAATAATCCCCGAAAGCAAGTTTGTTTTCGGGGATTATTGCTTTTATTAGGATAGTCTATTGTTTAATACATCTGATTGAATATCCACTGTTTACACCGGTCTGAATGTTATTAAATTCGCCATTGGGGAATTTAATAAACATGGGGGGTGTATTCTGTATCCAATAAAAACCGTTAGTATTGATAAGTGAATAGTTTGCATCATCAATATTGTCAGTCCATGAGAAGTTACCTGCTGGTATAGCTCCAAATCCTGTTGAGTTGGTTACTTGTTCTGTAATAGTTGTCCACGGGAACTGGTTGCTTAACAATGAAGTTGTATCATCTGGGAATGTGCTAGTTGCATAACTTAGTAATTCTACCCAGTCAGCCTCGACAGGGAGTCTCCAACCTGTAGGACATATCTGGTTTCCACTGTACATCACACCTTGGTCATATAAATAGCCATAAATTGCGGGACTTGCATATTCTCCCGGATTGAACTGATAGCTTTTGTATAAGTTTGCACTTGTGGTACTGTCAATTATGGGATTGCCATTGTTGTACCGAGTTACCATCAGGTTTTTACCCAACCACTCCTGAACTCCTACTTTTACAACAGGATAAATGTTTCCATCAACGTCTGTGATAAATGAGGTGATTGACCCACCTATGTTAATATTACCCCCTACATACATATCGCCTTCACTGTATATTGTATTAGCTATGTAGGTACAATCTTTGTCAACGTTAAAGAGTTTGTTGTATTCTAAAGTTGGACTTAGTGTTCCTACTGTAAATGCACCTTTTACTCCTTTTGTGCCTGTTTCGTTCATTGCGAAGGTAACGCTATCGGGTTTCAATTCGAAATAGTTTTTAGGATTGGATTTTCCAGCTGCTAAACCGCCAATGGCAAAACCTCCTCTTGCGGCTCTGTTACTTGAAGTGTCATCAAAGCTAAACTGAATTAATTCGGGTTTCAATGAAAAATATTTATCTCCAGGGGTTTTCCCGGCTGATACTCCGCCTATTGCGAAACCTCCTTTTGCAGCTTTTGTTTCATCGGTATCTATGTAGAAGCGAATACTATCGGCATTCAGAGTAAAGAATTCTGTGTTGGTCTCTTTTCCTGCGCTCACTCCACCGATGGCGAAACCTCCTCTTGCGGCACGTTTGGCTGCATCTATATCGAAATTGAAGCTAACCAAAGTCGGGTCAAGTGAGAAGTATGGTTTTACAACACTTTTTCCAGCACTTACTCCACCTATGGCAAATCCTCCTTTTGCAGCTTTGGTACTGTCAACATTAAAATGAACAAACGAGCTGTCGGGAGTAACTTTGAAATATTCTACTCCGTTGTTTTTCATTGCGCTCACTCCACCAATGGCGAAACCTCCTTTTGCGGCGTAGGAGGGATCGTCGTTAATCATAATTCTAACTTCATTTTCGTAAACAGCGAAAACAGTGTCGCCTTGAACATTTCTAACAGCAAAAATTGCTGTATTTCTGTTTTTTGTTTGTGAAGCGTTTATTGTTACTCCTGAGCTGCCAGCCATGAGAGTTGAGTTAGCTACCCATTTTTCGCCTGTATGGGTAAGTGTTTGTCCCTCAGTACCGGGTTCGCTATCAAGGCTGTTTCCTGAATATAGAGCGTACGGAACTGAAAGTATTTGCGATGAACCCATTGCTACAAAGGTTCCACTATTGTTGATATCGACATCGATTTGAATAAAAAGTGGACCTTCTGCCCAACGGATTTGGGTAAAATTGCCTT
>DAOSIN010000245.1:0-3699 GCA_035366675.1 Salinivirgaceae bacterium
AATTCTGCTGTACGCATAATGAAAGAGACTGGTGCTCAGGCAATTAAAATCTCGCTTCCTCCCTCTATTTTAATTGCCTGAGCACCAGTCTCTTTCATTATGCGTACAGCAGAATTTAACGCCTCTTTGCTGTTTCCTTGATATGTTCCAAAAGGTAAATCCACCACTACTAAAGCTCTTTCAACACCGCGGACAACCGATTGTGCGTGATAAATCATCTGATCTAATGTGATAGGCAAGGTGGTTTGGTGTCCTGCCATTACGTTGCTTGCCGAGTCGCCAACAAGAACAACATCAATTCCCGCAAGATCGGTGATTTTTGCCATTGAGTAATCGTATGCAGTTAGCATAGATATTTTCTCACCACGCATCTTCATAGCTGTAAGAACATGTGTGGTGACAACTTTAACATTTGATTGTGTTGACATAGTGTTTTTATTTTGTCACAAAGATAGTAGTAAAAGAATTATTATACCAATTTTAACTCTTAAATCAACAGTTCTGTTTTTACGTTAATTTAAAGTAGTTTATCTTGATAATTAGGCAAATATATATAAATTAGTAGCCTGTTTTTGTGAACATTAACGGTATAATATTGTTATCTATATAAAAGGGTTTTTACAACCATTAACTAAAAAATTATAAACATATGAAACGGTTAGTATTTTTGTTTGCTCTTACGTTTATTGTAGCTCAGGTTGTTGCTCAGGGCGATTTAGTTGCGACCTCAGGTGAGAGTTTAGTATCACTTATTACAGATATTAATTTGAGTGGTGCTAATGCAAATTACTTCAATGAGAGAGGCTTAATGTTCGAACAACAGAAAGATTACGAAAAGGCACTCTTTTTTTACGGAAAAGCTGCAGACATTGCTCCCGGAAACACAACTTTTTTATTCAATAAAGGGATAACGCTGCAGAATTTGGATCGTCATAAAGAGGCGGTTGATGTTTTTCAGGAACTTGTTGATATTGATAACACTGATTTTGAGGCATTTGTGGCTTTAGGAACAAGTCTTGGCAGAATTGGCGAGTATGATATGGCTGTTGAAGCATACGACAAAGCCGAAAGGCTTAGACCTTCGTATAAACGTATTTACTATCAACGCGCTATGTTCAAAAATTTAGCCGGTAACTATCCATCGGCAGAAAAAGATTTTAATTTGGCTGTAAAGCGCGAGCCCGAATATGCGAATGCTTATTATAATCGCGGTGTAAATTACAAGGATATGGAGAAGTGGAAAAGAGCCGTTCGTGATCTTAATAAGGCAATTGAGCTTGACCCGAACCACAGAGAAGCATATATGGTTCGTGGTGTCTGTTATATGAATATGGATAATGAAACCGAGGGCGCAGCCGACTTAAAAAAGGCAGCTGAGATGGGTGACGAAGAAGCAAAGCTCTTGTATGACAAGTACGTCAAACAGGGCAATTAACAATTAGCAATGAACAATGAGCAATTGAGTTAAAAGGTGTATTAGCTCCCCAAAAAATCCGAAATCCGAAATTCTAATTTCTAATATCTAATTTCTGACTTCTATTAAGCGCATCTTCAATAAGCATATCGTTAAGTTCGTTTAAGCTCATTCCATAATAGCTTGCCTGTTGTGGGATTATGCTCTGTTCGCTCATGCCTGGTACCGTGTTTATCTCCATAAAGTAAAGAGTGTTGTCGCTATATAAGTAATCAATGCGAACCACACCGTTGCAGCCTAAAATATCGTAAATTTTTGAGCTAAGCGACTGAATTTCTTCGGTTAATTCTTTGCTGATTCTTGCAGGGGTAATCTCCTCAGCCAACCCCTTGTATTTTGCTTCGTAGTCGAAAAATTCTTTGTTCATCTCTTTTTTCGGAACGATTTCGGTGGGAGAAAAGAGATACTCTTTTCCACACACTTTCATTACACCGCAAGTTAGCTCGGTAGCAGGAATATACGTTTCAATAATAACTTCGTGATCTTCGTTAAATGCGTTTTCTATTGCTATTAACTTTTGTTGCTCCAAAGCTACTTCCGCCATTATTTGGCTTGACAAACATAGGCAATCCAAGTTCTTCTATTATCGTTTTGGTGCTGATAATATCGTTTTTTCGTAGCAAAATTGAGGGTGCTGTTTTTATGTTGTGCTGCGATAGGAAATATTTTGTTGCAGCTTTGTTAAATGTCAATGCTGATGTAAAAGCATTACAGGTTGTATATGGGATATTCAGTAAATCGAGATAGCTTTGTAAAATTCCGTTTTCTCCGGGCGTGCCATGAATAATTATATAAGCAATATCGGGAATAATTTTCTTTGAATCTGCAGTAAAACTAAAGTCGGTTTTGTTTATTTTGTTGGTTTCAGTTTCAGATTTGTAAAACCATCCGTTTTTATCAATTAAAATGGGGTAAACTTCGTATTTCTTTGGGTCTAATGTGGATTTAATACATTTTGCGCTGTTTTCAGATATCTCTTTTTCACGCGAAAAGCCACCATAAATAAGGGCTACTTTGGTTTTTGTCATAAGTAAATGTGGTGTGTAAATTTATTTATTCCTCTTTTGTCTTCTTGAGCATCCAAACGGCTCTGTCTTTGGTTGCTCGTAGAAAGTCAAGTTGTTTTAGGGCTTCATATTTCTCATCATAAGAGTAAATAGAGATCCTGACTTTATCGCCATCGGTTATGTATGAGGGACTATACCCTTCATCTTCAAGTTTTTTTCCGTATCTCTTTGCACTTTCGATATTTGAAAAACTTCCGGCTATAATATGATATTCATCCTGACTATGAGCTTCATTGTAGTGAAGAGCGTGACTTTTTCTTGTGCTCGATTCATCAATCAAAGGCTTTCTCCTTTTTATTTCAGTCTCAATTTCAACTCCGGTTTTGGTATCAATTGTGGCTTCGGCGTCTAACGCTGAGTCTATATTTAAGCTTGTAACATCGCTTAACGAAGCTTTTACTGTTGACTCCTGATTCATTTTGTGATTAACGAAAAGAGTTAGCCCCAAAAGTATAATAACGCTTGCAGCTGCTGTCGTTATCACAAGTGTTCTTTTCTTTACTGTTGGCTCTTTCATATATTCATTTTCAAAGGATTGTAACTGTCTTCTGTTTTTTATCGAAGAAAAACGGAAACTTTTAAGTCCGTACGATTGAGGCAAAAGATTGGCTTTTAGTGCAACCTTGAATTTTATGGAATAATCTTTATCTAAATAGAGCAATCCTAATCCCTCAAGATCTGCTCTGCCATTGGTGTAAATATCTTTGCGTAAAAGACTTATTAATTTTTGCGCTCTGTTTTCTGCCTCTTCTAATGTAACGTTATCTTGCTTTGCAATCTCTTGTATTAAAAGACCATCATTGTGTGTTAGCGACTGATTGAAGGCTATTGTGAGTGATGGGGGAGTAAAAAAATCGGTGTGTAAATCAATTTCTGCCGATGTGTAGTTTGATACAAAGCCACCAAAATCAGGCAAAATTACACATGTCTCCTTGTGTAATATGCTTGTTAAATATTTTGCTAAAAGGCTGTGCATCTTTTTATTATCAATTCAAAACAGTACGACTACAAATATAATATATCTTTTTGGTATTTATTCGTATTTATTATTAACATGTCAATATGTTTTGATATTTATACGTTTTTACGTGTTAAATCGTTAATATAGTCTGTTTATAGCCGACTAAAACAAAGCGTGACAGACATTGAAAACATGCA
>DAOSIN010000246.1:0-3698 GCA_035366675.1 Salinivirgaceae bacterium
CAGCTCTGTTCCAATTCGAGTCTGCGGGAATGAAAAAATACTTAAAACAACTGAAGCCAACTGTTTTCGAAGATTTGGTTGCCATGAACGCTCTTTATCGACCGGGACCAATGGCTTACATACCATCGTTTATAAACAGAAAGCATGGCACGGAAAAAATCATTTACGACCATCCACTTATGGAATCGAACCTGCAATCCACTTATGGAATCACTGTATATCAAGAGCAGGTGATGCTTTTATCGCGAAAACTGGCTAACTTTACACGAAGTCAATCCGACAATCTTCGTAAAGCAATGGGAAAGAAAGATGTCGACACAATGAGCGAACTTAAAGATAATTTTATTGAGGGGTGCTTGGCAAATGAGAAGTTTATCGAGGGATGTAAACAAAATAACAAGGAGCCGGAAAAAATAATTGAAAAAATATGGCACGATTGGGAGACGTTTGCACATTACGCATTTAACAAATCCCACTCCGTTTGTTATGCTTATGTTGCTTATCAAACAGCATATTTAAAGGCGCACTATCCATCACATTTTATGGCAGCTGTGTTAAGCTCGAACTTAAACGATATCAGTAAAATAACCACATTTATGGATGAAGCCCGAAGAATGGGAATTGAGGTTTTTGGACCCGATATCAATATAAGCGTTAAAAAATTTACAGTCGATGAGGATAATAACGTCCGTTTTGGATTAGCAGCAATAAAAGGTGTTGGAGAAAACGTAGTTGAACATTTTGTACAGTTACGTGAGGAAGAAGGACCATTTAAAGATATCTATGATTTTGCCGAACGGGTTGATTTTCACATTGTTAACAAAAAAAACATTGAAGCCTTGGCTGCCGGAGGAGCGTTCGACTCCTTTGGAATACCCAGAAGCGCATACTTTTCGGACAATTCAGAAAACAGCTTTATCGATATTTTAACAAAATATGGAACTGCCGTTAGAAACGAAAAAAACAACAAACAGCCCACACTTTTTGGCGATATTAAAGAGTTAGAGATACCTAAGCCCAAACTGCCCGATATTCCAGAGTGGACAAAATCCCACACCTTAAAACTCGAGCGCGATGCTATTGGGATGTATTTATCGGCACACCCATTAGACGACTATAAGCTTGAAATAGAACATTTTACAACTTGCAGTCTCGCCGAGCTTCAAAACATCGAAAACTATGTAAATTCAGATGTGGCAATTGCAGGTATTGTTACGTCCGAGCAAGTAAAAACAACTAAGAATAACGAACCGTATGGCAGGTATGAAATTGAAGATTATACAGGAACGTATGAATTTACTCTGTTCCGGGACAATTATAAAAATTTTAGTCCTTTGCTACGAAAAGACTTTTTTGTTTTAGTAAGGGGCAGAGTCGAGATTCCAAGATGGAAAACAGGCAACGATATAAGACCCGAATTTTTTGCAAAAGAGATAATAATGCTGTCGGAAATACGCGAAAAACATATAAGACGTGTCAAAATGAAAATACCACTAACCGAAATAACCGATGATTTTATTAATGATTTTGCAAAAATTATAGATAAGGTAAAGGGCAATGTTAACATTACCATAGTTGTTGAAGATAAAGATGATAACCTATTTACAGAGCTTTATCCAAAAAGAGAAAAAATAGTTTATGATAATAAATTTCTGAAATTTATAAAAAACTACGATATTGATGTTTCAATAAATTGATATTTATGGCAAAGTTATTGTGACAAATATCGGGAGGAAACGATAAATAATTATAATAAAGTTTAAACGTTGAAATTATGGCACTTGAATTAACTGAAAGCAACTTCGAAAACGAAGTGTTGAAATCTGATAAACCAGTATTAGTAGATTTTTGGGCAGAGTGGTGTGGACCATGTCGCATGATTTCTCCAATTATTGAAGAGATGCACACTGAATTTGCAGACAAAGCAGTTTTGGGCAAAGTTGATGTTGACGCAGCTCCCTCAATTGCAGTTAAATACGGAATTAGAAATATCCCTACCATTCTATTTTTTAAAAACGGCGAAGTTGTTGATAAACAAGTAGGAGCCGTTTCTAAGGCTGTTTTAACAGAAAAACTTACTTCTCTTTTATAGAGAAAAAAAATAAATAATTATACTCCGTAAGCTTATATCTTACGGAGTTTCTTTGTTGGTTGATATTGTAATGACAGATAATACCGATTGGACAGCTACTATAGTCCAAACTTCGCTATCGCTCTTTTGAACTATGTATCTGTAACATTGGTATAATAATTTTGTATACTATAAAATTATTATTTACAATATGTTGCAATTGTAATTGTTTTGGTGTAAATTTGTACAGACCAAATGTTATGAAACGAATACGACAGTCCCTGACGCGTGAGATAGTGATTGAAAACGTGTGAGCTTCATACAACTTTAAAACCAAATAAAATTTAAGCGTATGAAAGCAACTTTTACATCAGCACTATTTATGTTCATAGTTATGTTTGCCTTTGGACAAACGGATACAGTCTATTACACTTCTGGTTGTGATAGATCTTTCTATAATGAAGTATATAATTTTCACTTGGAAAACAATACGTTTTTTGCAGAAGGAAGAACCTATGAGAATTGTTGTGGTCAAAACTATCTTGTATATACTATTACCGAAAACGTAATAAAAATCAAAAAAGTGCAAGAATGTGACTATGCTAATTGCTTGTGTTACTATCCTTTTAATTTTAGTATCGAGGGGTGTACTTTACTTTGCTACAGGGTTATCGTTGAAGGGACTGATGTTGATACAACTGTATGTCAAACATCTAATGTGGGTATTGCAAACAAAGTCCGGAAACCATCAGTTTTAGTTTATCCAAACCCAGCCACGACAAAAGTGATTGTTAAATTGATAGAAAGCAATAAAGGCAATGCCACATTTGAAATGTACAATATTATAGGGCAAAAAGTTTATTCAAGAGAAAAAGTTACAGATACTTTTGAATTTGAAAGAGGTAATATTTCAAAGGGAGCCTATTTCTACAAACTTATCTGGAAAGATGGTATGGTTTTAACGGGGAAACTAATTTTCGAGTAAAACTCTTTTTATTCATATTATTATTTTCCGATTTGTTTGTTTTTGAAATAGCAGATTTTAGGTTTGAAAATTAGTCACATTATAAGAAAAACTTTAGGCATATGAGAACAATTTTTACATTATTAGTATTCTTGTTCATGGGTGCATTTGCTTTTGGACAAACCGATACGGTTCACTATACTTCTGATTGTGAAAGAGCTTATCATAATGAAGTGTATAATTTTCGCTTGAAAGACAATACGTTTTTCGCAGATGGAATGGCTGAAGGTAATTGTTGTGGTCAAAATGGTCTCGCATATACTGTTATTGATAGCTTGATAAGGATTAGTAAGGTGCACGAAGGTGACTATTGCTATTGTTTGTGTTTATATTCTTTTGATTTTAGTATAGAAAATTGTACGTTGCCGTGCTATAGGGTAATTGTTGAGGGAAGTAATGTCGATACAGTTATTTGTGATCGAAAACCATTTATGAATATTGCTGGCAAAGCGAAAAAACAATCTGTTATAGTTTATCCAAACCCAGCCACGACAAAAGTAACTGTTATGTTGACAGAAAAAGAAAAAGGCAATGCTACATTTGAAATATACAATATTATAGGGCAAAAAGTTTATTCAAGAGAAAAAGTTACAGATACTTTTG
>DAOSIN010000247.1:0-3695 GCA_035366675.1 Salinivirgaceae bacterium
CGGTTTAGGGTTAGTTAGGTTTGTTTTACATATACTTTTCGACTGGGCAAAGGTAATACTTTTTTGCATTACGCAATTGAGATTGAATCAATATGTAGAAAAGTCAGGTGTGGATAAATACTGTTTTAAAATCGCACCTTTTAGAATTCGACAAACATATTACGAATCAAAAGTCAAATCTAGTGCAGAGAGCTATAACCTAAAAAGCCCCTGTGGGCAATCCAAAACTATACGTTTACCGGGAGTAAAATCTATAACCCACTCATCAACAATAGGTATAAAAAGCTGGTTGTCATTTTCTTGGTTAATTATCATAAGAGGATTACCGGGAATAGTCTCAATATCGTTGCATACACCTAAAAAGCCATGCTTTTTATCGTGAACTTCAATACCGATGACTTGTGCAATAAAATCAATTTTTCCGTGGTTGGCACTGTGAATTGGAGCAAGAACATCACAACCGACAAACTCTTTGGCTTTTTCTATTGTGTCTATTAGTTCAAATTTTACGATATAAGAGTCGAAGGTTTTTTCTGTAATCTCTTCTAAAAAAATAGGAACCGGCAATCCGTCCACAACAACGAACACCGGTTCCTCAAATTCTATAAGTTCAAGATTGTAATCAGTTTTGATAATTAGGCATCCGCTAACACCATGTGTTTTATGAATTGAGCCTATTTTGAAACAATCTGAAACTTTAACAGACATGCATTTTGTTACTTTTCTTCTTTAGTTTCAGTTTCAGCACTTGTTGCTTCAGCTTCACTTGCTTTTGCTTCAACTTCGTCTGCTTTGGGCTCTGCTTCAGCTTCGTTGGCTTTTGCTTCAACTTCGTCTGCTTTGGGCTCTGCTTCAGTTTCGTTGGCTTTTGCCTCAGCTGCTTTAGCTTCGGCTTCAGCTTTAGCTTCAGCTGCTCTTGTCTCAGCCAATTTTGCTAAACGCTCTTCGTTTTTCTTAGTTTCTGCGGCAATACGTGCTTTTGCTTTTGACTGTTTGTCTAATGCAAGTTTGTTTACTAAACTGCTGACCTTAGCTTCGTTTCTTGTTTTCCATTCGTTGAAGCGTTCTTCGGCGACTTCAACTGTAAATGCGCCTTTTGCCACACCTTTTAATAGGTGGCGTTTGTAAATAACACCCTCTCTACGCAGTATTGATCTTACTGTTTCTGATGGTTTGGCACCTTTGTCTAACCACGATAACGCTTTGTCAAAATCGAGCGTGATCGTAGCTGGGTTGGTGTTTGGGTTGTACGATCCAATTCGTTCAACAAATCTACCATCCCGTGGCGCCCTGCTGTCTGCTACCACAATGTGGTAGTATGGACGACCTTTGCGTCCGTGTCTTGTTAATCTAATCCTTGCAGGCATTTCATTATCGTTTTAAATTGTTAAAAAGTGGCGCAAAGATACGCTTTTTTCATTAAATAAAACAGTTGTATAGCTATTTTATTTTGATTTTGAAAAACAAAACGTCTCTGTGCAAAGCATATACACAGAGACGTTCTATTTCTTATTGATGAGTTATTCAAATAAAAACTTATCTATTTTATGATATCTGTCGCTAGACACTTTTATAAAGTAGATACCTTTGGGTTGACCTTGTATGTCTATATTAAACTGAATACCGCGGTATGTGCCAGCGGCAACGGTTTGTCCGTATATGTTAAAAATCTGGTAAGAGCCGTTTCTCATATCCTCGGGCAAATCGACATTTATGTAGTGTGATGCCGGATTAGGATACATTTTAACATTCGTATAAATGTCGTGATCTTGTTCTTCTATCCCGACTATATAAGATGTATGTAGTGTCCATGTTTTGATTTGTTTTGCTCCTTGTGCATGTTGCGAAACTACTTTAAATACAACAAGTTTTGATAAATCCATGTAACTTTCGCCACTCTGTACTATTGTGGTATCATTGATTTTTACTATTGCCCCGGGTGATACTGTCCAAATTGGCTGAATAGAATCGAGCCTTGTTCCTTCGGGTAACTGCAATAACATTGTATTGTTGGTTTTGTATATAGTTGCATAATATGGAATAGTGTCTTGAACTGTAACCGTATCGTCGACTATATTTTGAACCACTAAGTGTACTTCAAACGACTCAAAATCGGCTTGCGAATTTTGATTTGTTGTTACATTTATTTTCCAATCGCTGAAATCGATCATGTTTTCCGCTTTTACTCTAAAAATTACCTCGAATGTAAAGTCAATAATATTTCCACCACTTACAACAGGGGTTTCAGTATCAAATTGTAAATGATATGCTTTAGCTCCGGGAGATAAATTGAAAATAGGAACTAAGTTATGCACACTTGTGGAAGGAGGTAGATTAACATATACAGTTTTAGCTTCTGTATTTATGTCTGCTTGTTGTGTTTGCCCGATAAATCCGAAAGATAAAATGTCGCAACCAGAAAGTAAACTACCTTGTTCTGTTACTGTGACTGTCCAATCATAATCAACACCTCCTTGTGTAACAAGTTTATAGATTACTGGATTTGTAAAATCATTTGCAGTAGAGCCCGAAATTTGTACTGAATCGTTAATAAATGCAGTGGCTCCTGCTGTTATTTCAAATATAGGTATCAGTGCTGTCATATCGGTATTCTCAGGCATGACTAACGAAACAGTCCTATTTGTTGTGTTTATAGTAGTTTGTCCTATCTGTCCATCTATGTTGAATGATATAAACTCAGCAGGAGGTTCAGGACCCAAATTAACTGTTACAGACCACTCTGACGAAAGAGTGTCACCATTTACTATGGTATAAATTACGGTAGTGTCAGTGAAGTCAACAACCGATGTGCCGCTTATTTGTTCCTCTTCTCCAATCTTAGCAACTGCATTTACAGAAAGAACAAACTTTGGTATAAGTGAGGTCATATCTGTGCCATAAGGCATTGTGAGTTCAACAGTTTTGTTTTCGCTGTTAATAATAGTGTTATCTAATTGACCATCAATGTTATATGCCAAAATATCTGTTTCTTCGGGGATGTAGCCACCAGTAATGTTTGTGTAGAATACAGGAGTTTTGTCAACAACAATCAAATTATTTGAAGAGCCTATTTTTATGCCGCTATTACCATACGATTGGTGATGATTTGGATCGTGCGCAAGCATAAGTCTTTTAGTTAATGATTGGTTCATGACTTTTAGAACTAAATAATAACTTTGATTTCCGTCTAATTCTTGCGGAGCATTAAATTGTAGATTGACAAATTTTCCTATATCTGTGGCAACAGGTTTATATACGTTTGTTGTTTGAACAATTTCATAGTTAACACCCTGTTTTTTAAATAAATATCCTTGTACATCAATATCTTGTGCTGTCAAATGGTTAGGATTCTGACTTGAATGAACAAAGAAAGCCAGGTTATTAAAAACAACTTTATTTGTTAATATGTCGGGAATCCAGAATGCTTGTCCATAGCCATATCCTGTAGATGATGTGTCGGCTTGTAAAGCCAAATAACTGCTTGTTGAGCTTGTGTCGATGTATGAAAATAGACCATCGGTTATATTAAATTCCAACTCTATTTGATTTAAAGTTGAATCTTCTGTATTGCCGTCCGTGATGGTAGTTGAAATTTTATATTCTCCCTGCAATTTTGGTCTAAACGACACTGTGTTTGTAAAAATACCTATTTCTGATGGTTGTAAAGTTTGTGTCGAAGATTCATCATCATAAAT
>DAOSIN010000248.1:0-3687 GCA_035366675.1 Salinivirgaceae bacterium
AATGTAGATGAGTTAGGTTCTGGAAATGACCGAATTGATGGAGATACACGTTCAAGATTTACCTTGAAAGTGAAAGTAAAGTTCTGAAGCTATTAACAATTACGAATTAAGAGTTATGAATTTACAAGGCGGTGCACTTGGGCACGGTCACTGAGTTTATCGAAATGACTGCAGACACTCACTCTCAGACAAAATAAATTACGGTAGCTGAGTTTATCGAAGCTACCGTAATTTATTGACATTAAGTCCAAACTACTCCACCAAAACCCTCACCCCCGCCGTATGAGCACTAAACTCAGGTGCATATAGCGACTGCACTGTTGTTGGTGCAGATAAGTATTCGCCTGTACGCAAGGTATATAGGTCAAACTCTATTACCGTAACACCTTGTCTTAGTCGATAGAACAAGAACTCGGCTCTATTATCGTAATTTTGAACGTAGTGGTTGTTGCCAAACCTCCACTGGAAGCCGCTTGTTTGGTCAACTTGCTCGAAACAAGTTGGGAACGGCAACTGTACAACTACATATTCAAGCTCGCGGTCAGAGGTTATTGTTACACGCGCTCTTACTTTATCGCCTTGCTTAACCTTATTGTCATTTACAGCTTCCAAAGCAACTTCTTCGCCTTGATGTGTAAAGGTAAAGAGCTTGGTGTCAACTGTAAGATTTTGCTGCCACGGTTTGATTTTATCAAAGCTTTCGTAGAACTGTGCGTATGCTCCGCCATATACAGGATTGCTATTAGGATTGTTAATAGTTGCGGTTTTAATATCGGCGGGAATTTTATCGCCCTCGAAAGTTGTTTTAAAGTAACCTGTACCTGCATGTTGCTGATAATCGGAGATTACGATTTTTAAATTCGACAGGGTTATGGTAACAGCTTCATTATTTTTAAGCCAATTTTTACCGCTTGTTGTCAGAGCGTAAACTGCTTCTGTTGTTGATAAACCGTCGTTCCACATATGTGTGCGTTTGTTGCTTATAAGCCAAATTTTCATGGCTTCAATTTTCTCGGTCGGAGCGGTCATAGCTTGGGAAAACTCCATTATACGCACCTGTGTTGATATTGGTGCCTGATACCACTCCCAACCCTGAACGTTTTGTCGCCAAAAGACTCCTTTCTCGTGATGTACAACTGCGCTGCCGTCAATTGCCTTATATATTTTGGTTGCGAGTTTTATGTCGCCACAACTACGTGCCAATGTTCCCAAAACTGCCTGACCGTAAAGGTTATAATCTAAAGCATATTTTTTCGCGTGATTAAAATAGTACTTCTCGGCTTTTGTCGTTGGTTTGAAACTACTGTTTATTAAGCTCTTAACATATAGTGTACGTACAATAAAATATGGGGTCATATATTTTGCAGTATCGGTTTTTGATGCTAACAGTTGTCCAAATTCACGCTCTAACTCTTTATCCAAGTATTTTATTGCACTTTTTAATATAGTTTTCAGTTCAGGATATTGATTAAATACCTCGCTATCAATTTTGGAAACTCTTCCGATTTGTTCCGACACGTAAAGCGTAACGTAAGTACTTGCTTCCCACCCTGGTACCCACGAAAATCCGCCCGATGAGTGTTGCATTTTACTTAAATTTTTGATAGAAGTTGCTGTCAGATTTTCGATATTGTTTTTATCTAAAAACATACCTAATTTGCGTTTTTGCTCCTGTTCGCTTGTTGCATCGATATACCAAGGAGTTTTTTCTATATCGGTGATTTTCAACTCCTTATTTGTAAGCAATTTAGACTGTAATGCATCTGGTTCTATTGTTTGCCAAATAGTTATTGTTTTACCAATTTCGGGATATTTATTTATCAGATATTTACCTGTTTGTACTCCAAAAATTGACTCAACAAGCGCAAACGGTGACTTTGGATTAGGGTTATCGAAAAACTGTAACGACTGTATTGCATACCACGTTGGATTTGTGGTCATCTCAAAGGTAAGTTTTAGTTTACTATCCTCTGTAATATCGGTTGGCAACAGATTGTCAAACTTGTATTCGGTGGTGGTGCTTGGTTTACCCCACAAAGCCATTGTATTTGTAACCAACTGTCTGTTAGGTAATACAGGAACTATTTTCTCCTCTCCATCGGTAAATGTGCCAGCTTTTGCGAATATTTTTACCGTTAAAAATCCGGGTGTAGTTGGAACTTTTACAGTTACTTTAAATGATTTGTTTTCGCCCGGTTTCAGTACAATAGTTTTGTCGCTGATTTCAGTTTCAAGCTCGCTGTCACTGCGTGTATCGGTGATTTGTGCTCCTGTTTGGAGTGTTAAAACTGAGTCGGTTACGTTATAAACCGAAGCGTTAATTGTAAGATTATCACCAGTATATGCGAAACGCGGGAAAACAGGCATTACCATCAGAGGTTTTTGAGTTTGAACTACACCCTCGTAATAGCCGGTAGATAGCTTTTTGTCGTGTGCAAAAAGTTGCATTCTCCAGCCTGTTATCGCCTCGGGCGACTCAAATTTGACTGTAAACTCCCCATTTTCATCATGCTCGATAAATGGATAGAAAAATGCTGTTTCGTTAAAATTTGTACGAACGCTTGGTATCTCTGTCTTATCTGCCTGTGCGGGCTCTCCTCCCATGGAGTCAGGTTGAGATTCTGGATAGTAATCTTCTTCGCAATCTACCGTCATTACGGCTTCTTCACTAACAGCCTCTCTGCTCGGTATTGCTAATTCCATTTTTGCCTCTGGATGCGCATCCCGCTTAGTATAAATATCAGGATAGAAGCTGCCATAGGCTAAACTTGTATAACCCAAGAAGTTCCAGTGAATCATTGAAGGGGGAGCAACATAAAACTGTTGTTGCGAAGCTCTTCCATTAACCAAACGGTTGGTACCACTGTTATATTGAGTTGTATTTTTTATCGGATAGTGAATACTCAACGTTCTTACGCCTCCCGGAACAAAAGCATCTAAACTCATATCGTACATTGACGCAACAACTTCTGCATCTAAAGGACGACCATCTGGCGTTTTTAGTTTAAATTTCCATGTCTCTTCCTCGCCCGGAACGATCTTATTGCGCATAGTAATTGTCTCTATCTGAAGCTGTTTACTCCAACGTTCGATTGGTATATTAAGAGTTTTACTTACTGTTTTTCCGCCATAAACAACTATCGAGTTTACGTAAAGTGTCCCCTCATGTTGTGGTCCAACTTTAAATTTCACAATAAGTTTTCCATCTTTTATTGTTGTTTTCTTTTGCTCCAATGTTTTATTGCCTGCAGATATGCCATACCATATATCAATATTCTTAACCGCCGACACAAAAGTTATTGTAATTTCCTGACCGGCAGTAGCTTTATTAATACTTGAATATACGTCGAGTATTTCGGGCAATGATAGTCCTTTCTTTGCAGGATTTACAACAGTAAAGTAATTGGTGTATTTTTTTCCTCCTACTGTCATGGTTAAGCTGTAAGTCCCCTCGTCTAAGGTTTTTTGTAAATCAGATGGAAACTCGGCTTTATCGGCATTTACGTTACTTGACCAAATATTTTTGGCAATCTCATAATTTGCTTTATCTAATTCGCCGCTGTATTCGGTTTGTGGCATTAATTTTTCCCACTCCTCTTTAGATAGCGAATGTTTGTCAGGTTTTGCAAGGGCTGATTTTAACAATATATTTTTTACCATGCAAATGTACATAGATTTATCATATTT
>DAOSIN010000249.1:0-3682 GCA_035366675.1 Salinivirgaceae bacterium
AAGACAAAACATTGTTAAATTCAACAATAGCAAACATTGATATTTTAGTAACAGGCATAGGAATAGCGTCTACAATTTTCAATCTTACAAGGTGTTTATCAAAAAACAGGTACGACGTAGTCTTAAATGCAGGAATTTGTGGGACGTACAACTCAGACATAGAATTGGACAGTGTAGTTGAAGTTATTGAAGATTGCTTTTCCGACAGAATTGTTGAAGCAGGAAGCAGCGTAATATCTTGGGTTGAAGCAGGATTCAGTGTTTTTGATAAGAGTATTGAACAAACATCTTGCTTGAAACCAACTTTTGAAACAAATTCAAAATTGTACAGAAAAGTTAAAGCAATTACCAGCGATACAGTACACGCAAATAAAAAAACTATTGATGCTCTGAAATCGAGATTTAATCCTGATATTGAGTCAATGGAAGGTGCAGCCGTATTTTATGTTTGTTTTTCAATGGGGATAAAATCAATGCAACTGAGGGCTGTTTCAAATATGGTTGGGATTAGAGATAAAAGGGAGTGGAAAACTGAACTTGCAATCAAAAATTTATCATTAGCTGTAAATGAAGTTGTTAACAACATAATTCAAAAAAAATAATTATTTTAACTTTTGTAGAGACAGGGCATGCCCTGTCTCTACTTTTAACTTTTAACTTTTAACTTCCATGAGACTCAAATTAGCCTTTTCAACATGCCCTAATGACACTTTTATGTTTGAAGCCATTGTAAATAAGCGTATCGATACTCTGACATACGATTTTGAACTCAATCTTGCAGACATAGATATACTTAACAAATTAACATCTAATAATGAGGCTGATATAGCTAAAATAAGTTTTAATAATTATCCTCTTATTTCAAAAAATTATCAGCTTTTACGTTCAGGTTCAGCTATTGGATTTGGAAATGGTCCTATGATAATTAGCAAACATAAAATAGAACTTAATGAATTGAAACATAAGACAATAGCTATACCAGGCGAAAACACAACGGCAAACCTACTGTTAAGAAAGCTTTTTCCCGATATCAGAACAAAGAGGGTTTATCTCTTTTCAGATATTGAGCGTGCAATTTTAGAGAACGAAGTTGACGCAGGCTTAATTATTCACGAAACCCGTTTTACATATCAACAACGTGGTTTACAACAGATTGCCGATCTCGGACATGAATGGGAAAAACAAACAGGATTGCCTTTACCTCTCGGTGGCATTGCAATTAGAAGAGATTTGCCCGAGAAGGTAAAGACTGATATTCAGCAAATTATACAAGAGAGTGTAAAATATGCAACAAATAATCCTGAAAAGTCAATGCCTTACGTAAAGCGCCATGCACAAGATATAAGTGATGAAGTTGTTAGTCAGCATATAAAACTCTATGTGAACAGTAAAAGCATAAGAATTGATAGTGAATCAGAGCATGCTATAAATGAGCTGCTATCACTTTCAGCCGAATTTAACAACGTAATATTAAGTAAACCGATTTTTATAGATTAAAATATGATTAGAATTGCATTTTTATTGGTATTTATAACAATTGGGTTTAATATTTCAGCAAAATCGTTATCTCATTTTCCATTTAAGAGTAAAGAGGTTGATACCGCCTATATTGCAAGCTTTAACGATAAACTAATTGCGGGAATCTATATTCCTCATAAATTTGTGAATTTCAGCACCTTAAATGTTTCTTCGGGTAAATTAATTGAGTATCAGCCAAACAGTAGGTTAAATATGGGGCTTGAGGCATCTTACAAATGGTTTGGATTCGGGTTAGCATATTCGCTTCCTTCGAGCAGAAAGAGTAGCAAGCAACTCGGAGACACCAAAAGCATTGATTTTCAATATAATTTCAACTTGCGACGTTGGTCTATTGACGGATATTTTCAATTATATAAAGGTTTCTATTTCTCAAATATGTCAGACTACTTTGATTTGTGGGATTATGATAACGATTACCCAAAATCAGATTTAAAAATTGGAAATTACGGTGTTGTTGCGAATTATATTGTTAACTACGACAAATTTTCGTATCAAGCTGTGTTCAATTTTAATGAAAAGCAGAAGAAAAGCGTTGGTTCTTTGATTTTGGGGACTTTCGTATTCTACAACACTTTAAATGCTGATACGACTTTTATACCCGACTTTGCAATAAAATATTTTCAAGATATTTCACAATTAAACAATATGGGCACGATTAGTTTTGGTGCAACCGTTGGATACACTCATACATTTGTTTTTAAAAAGTACTTTTGTATAAATATGAGTTTAATCCCCGGATACGGGGTTTACAGTAATTCAGCATGTTACGATGATGGCACACCTATTGAAAAAGGGCTTAAATCTGCTTTCTTTTTCCAGTCTCGAGTCTCTTTTCTCTATCAAAAAAATAACTTTTATGCCTGTTTTTCCGGAATTACTGGTACTCAAACCTCTATAAGTAAATCACCCTACTCTTTTTCTTTCGGACATGGACAAACAGAACTATCTGTTGGTTATCGTTTTAATGCACACAAGTTATCTAATAGCAAACTTTTTCGCTAAAAGTATAATACAAAGAATAACAATACATTACCTTGTTGCCCATATGATTTTTTCAATTATTAATTGAAAAGTTTTGGCAAAATAAAAAAAACATCTACTTTTGTCGCCGGAGAGATGGCAGAGTGGTCGATTGCGGCGGTCTTGAAAACCGTTGAGCTGCGAGGCTCCGGGGGTTCGAATCCCTCTCTCTCCGCCAAAAAAAAACCATAAATAACTTTTTGATGTTATTTATGGTTTTTTTATTTTTATATATAGCTTGCTTAGAACCTTAATCCGAAAGTCAGATAGAAATTATTTGATGTCTTATCTATATCAATTCGCATATCATCTGTTCCGTCAATGTAATATTTGTAAGGCATAGAAAAATTGTTGTAAGCAAAATCAGCATAGAAGTTTCCCCTACGAAAACCTAAACCTCCCGCAAATCCTAAAGTTGACATATTGCTTCCAGCCGATTTCATTGGCGATGAGTAATAAAATCCACCCCCTCGTACAAAAAATTGATATATTCTAAATTCTGCACCCAGACGCAAAGCATGTCGCCAAGTGTAGTTGTCGCTTATCGAGCGATTTTCGTCTGTAAACGAGTATCTTTCACTATCTAATCTCATGGTTTGATAGGCTGCGGCTTCATAATCCACACCTAATAAAACTCTCTTCGCCAACAATATTGAGGCTCCAGTTATTATTCGGGCAGGCGTGATGACCGAAAATGATGTTTCATAGTATCCTGCTGCAATCGTGTCTTCGGCAGGATTATCAAAATGAGCGTAAAGCTTTTCATCCCAATTTTCATCGATGCCTATAACTGTGGGAGTGTGTACTGCTAAAGATAGTTTAACAGTTGGAACAACCTGATATAAAATACCTGCCTTTAAATTCAGACCCAACCCCGAACGTGAAAAATAGTTGTTGTAATAATATCTTTTTAAAAATTTTGTTAAATTTTGGTCATCATTTTCAGTAATTCCAATATCTTCAGTGTGATCAAAAGACAAAATACCTAAAGAGAATCCATAATAAAATTTGTTTGACTCATTAAACCCAATAGTAAGATTAATATCGTTGACGTTTCCTTTTTGGCGATGCTCAAAATATTGCTTTATTTGATAAGCCGAGTCACAATCAAAATCGTTTATCA
>DAOSIN010000250.1:0-3654 GCA_035366675.1 Salinivirgaceae bacterium
ATTATTGAATTGGTTGATTTCTTTGATCACGATGTAGCGAAACAAACTGCAACTAAGAGAAGATCAACACGTCGTAGCCGTGGTGGAGCGAAAAAAACTACAACAGTTGAAGCTAAACAAGAAGCTACAACAGTTGAAGCAAAACAAGAGGCTACAGAAAGCAATGACAGTGTTGAAACTACTGAGGCTGCAGAATAATTTTATTAAAATAGATATTCAAAATAATATCTTCAAGACTATAGAGGGATGAAGTGTAACTTTGTCCCTTTTTATTGCAATATTTAAGACAAAAACAAAGATTATATGAGTATTATATCACACATTTATGCGCGACAAATATTGGATTCAAGAGGTAATCCAACAGTCGAAGTAGAAGTTATTACCCGGCAGGGCGTTGTAGGACGCGCTGCTGTGCCAAGTGGAGCCTCAACAGGTGCTTTTGAGGCGCACGAAATGCGAGACGGAGATAAAGCCCGCTTTGGAGGGAAAGGCGTTCTTAAAGCCATTAATAACGTAAATACCGTTATCAACGAACATCTTAAAGGTCAATATATTTTTGATCAAAATATTATTGATGCCATGATGATTGAATTAGACGGAACCGACAATAAAGGTCGTTTGGGAGCAAATGCAATTCTTGGGGTTTCTCTGGCAGTGGCAAAAGCCGCCTCAATAACTAGTGGAGAAGAATTATACAGATATATCGGCGGAGTTGGCGCAAACACATTACCAATTCCTATGATGAATATCATAAACGGAGGCATCCACGCCGACAATAAAATTGATATTCAGGAATTTATGATAATGCCAGTTGGTGCGTCTTCTTTCTCTGAAGCACTACGTATAGGTGTTGAAATATTTCACACTCTTAAAAAAGTTCTTACAGAGCTGAATCATTCAACTAACGTTGGCGATGAGGGAGGATTTGCACCTGACTTGAACTCAAACGAGGGGGCAATAGAAGTTATATTAAAAGCCATAGAAAAAGCTGGATATAGACCAGGCGACGATGTTTTCTTAGCTTTGGATGCAGCCGCAACAGAATTTTACGATAAGAATAAAAAGAGATACATTCTTGAATCAAACAATAAAGAGTATTCAACATTAGAAATGATTGATTATTGGAAAAATCTCGTTGCCAAATATCCGATAATATCAATAGAAGACGGTTTAGACGAAGAGGATTGGGATGGCTGGGCTTTACTTACAAAAGAGATTGGAAACAAAGTTCAAATAGTTGGAGATGACCTTTTTGTAACTAACGTTAAAAGACTACAACGTGGCGTTAAAGAGAAATCGGCTAACAGTATTTTAGTGAAAGTAAATCAAATAGGCACCTTAACCGAAACCATTGATGCTGTTACTATGGCAAAACTAAATAGTTTTACAAGTATTATCAGTCACAGAAGTGGGGAAACAGAAGATACATTTATCGCTGATCTTGCTGTAGCTTTAAATACAGGATTAATTAAAACAGGCTCAGCTTCTCGTGCCGACAGAGTTGCAAAATACAATCAATTGTTAAGAATCGAAGAGTCACTTGGCACATCTGCCAGATTTATTGGAAAGCAGTTCAAATATTGTAGATAATAAAACCAAAGAGGCTGTCTCAAAAGTCTTATTTAATAAAAAAGTGGTAAGGCGGCTTAGAAGTGTCCAAATGCAAGGCACTGAGATTGAGGGCGAAGGAGCGTACATAAAGCGATGCGCTGAGCGTAGTCGAAGTGTACGTGACTGAGCCCGAATATCGAAGTAACGCAGCAGTTGGGCACTTATGAGACACCGCCTTTTTATAATAATTTTATGTCAGCTTATTCTTTAAATAATTTTATAGAAGAACTTATCGAGTCAGATGATATAATTATAATTGACGAACTTGTTGATTATAACTTAGAAATAACTGAAATAGTCGATAGGCTCAGTAAATCAAGCGACTACAATAAGGCTGTGTTATTCAAAAACACGGGAACAGATTTTCCACTTTTAATAAATGCTTTTGGTTCAGACGAAAGGATGTCAAAAGCTCTACAAGCCAATTCATTAGATAGCTTAAAGGATAAAGTTTCGGAAATAATTTCACTCTATACTACTAAGCCAGAAAATGTAGGGCAAAAAATAGGAATGCTTTTCGATTTGGCAAAAATCAGAAAATGGATTCCGCGCAAAACAACAAGAAAAGGCAAGTGTCAAGAACGAGTGTTCGAAACAGTTGATATTCAATTATTACCAATACTTAAATGCTGGACCTTTGACGGTGGACGTTTTATTACATTGCCATGCGTTCATACAGTAAGCCCCGACAGCGGTGCACTAAATATTGGTATGTATCGTATGCAAGTTTTTGATAACACGACAGTTGGCATGCATTGGCATAAACATAAAACTGGAGCTAAGCATTATAGCGAGTATAAAAAGTTGGGACTAAAAATGCCTATTGCGGTTACGTTGGGCGGCGACCCCGTTTATACTTTTGTTGCTACTGCGCCAATGCCCGAAAATATTAACGAATATTTATTAGCAGGATTCTTACGGAACAAACCTGTAAAAATGGTGAAATGTATTACCAACGATATTTGGGTTCCCGAAGATGTTGATTTTGTAATTGAGGGTTATGTCGATCCTTCCGAAGATTTAGTTGTAGAGGGACCTTTCGGCGACCACACTGGATTTTATTCATTAACCGACCTATATCCTAAAATGCATATAACAGCCATTACACACCGTAAAGATGCTGTTTACCCAGCGACAATAGTTGGAGTTCCACCAATGGAAGATGCATATATTGCAAAAGCAACCGAAAAGATATTTACGCCAATGATAAAATTTGCATTGGCTCCGGAAGTTGTTGATTTACACATGCCTATATGGGGAGTTGCTCACAACTTGGCACTTGTTTCAATAAAAAAAGAGTATCAGGGGCAGGCGTTCAAAGTAGCGCAAACGATGTGGGGAGCTGGTCAGATGATGTTTAATAAAACCCTGTTGGTTTTTGATGAGGGCGTTGATATTTGCAACTACTCTGAAGTTACAGAAACTATACTTAAAAATTTGTATAGCCCCTCGCAAATACTCTTTTCGCAAGGACCTATCGATATTCTCGACCACTCAACCAACGTTATGGGCTTTGGAGGGAAAGTGTGCATAGACCTAACCAAAGATAACACCGTGCAGGGTAGGAGTGAGGCACGTTTAGAATTTCTGTTCCATTATATTGATAGTGAGAAAAATATAGACAGTAGTAAATGGAATAGTGATACGTCCGGAAACAAATCTCAAATAATAATAGTTCTTGAACCGGAACTTGAAAGTTTGTCTAATGGTCTAAAAACTTGGTACTTATTAAATAATATCGACCCGCAACGCGATATTGAGATTGGAGAAGATGACTCACATTTTTCCATAATCATCGATGGGCGGAAAAAGAGACACAACAGACGTTGGCCCAATATTGTAACTATGGACGTGGAGACGATTTCCAAAGTTGATAAAAGATGGGAACAATTAACAAAGCTACCATTTATAGAATCTCCTTCGTTAGAGGTTGCAAAACTTGTTAAAACTAAAGGGGCTGAAACGAACTGTCACTGAGTTACGAGGTTACTGAGTATTCTAAGTAAAAAACAAATTAAATTTAAGTTTTTTTCAAAAAAAGTT
>DAOSIN010000251.1:0-3647 GCA_035366675.1 Salinivirgaceae bacterium
CTTTCTCAAATCGCTATTAAACAAGGACAGTATGTTCCAGGAAACATGTACTTTACTACTACTCGCTATCACCAAGAGAGAAACGGCGGTATCTTTGTAGATATTATCCGCGACGAAGCTCACGATGCCAGCTTGGATATTCCTTTCAAAGGAAATATTGATTTGAACAAGCTTCAAAAACTTATCGACGAAAAAGGTGCAGAAAACATAGCTTACGTTTGTCTTGCAGTTACAGTTAACTTAGCAGGAGGACAACCCGTTTCTATGGAAAATATGCGCGCAGTAAGGAAATTAACCAAAAAACACGGTGTCAAAGTGTTTTATGATGCAACTCGCTGCGTAGAAAATGCATATTATATCAAAGAACAAGAGCCCGGATTTGCAGATAAAACAATTAAAGATATTGTTCGCGAAATGTTTAGCTATGCAGATGGATGTACTATGAGTGGTAAGAAAGACTGTATCGTTAATATGGGTGGATTCTTGTGTATGAATGACGAAGATTTGTTTAACGATGCAAAAGAATTAGTTGTTGTTTTTGAAGGTATGCCCTCATACGGTGGTATCGCAGGTCGCGATATGGAAGCTATGGCAATTGGTCTTAAAGAGTCGGTTCAATACGAATATATCGAGCATAGAATTAAGCAAGTTCGATATTTAGGAGACAAGCTAAGAGCAGCTGGAATTCCTATTATCGAGCCAACTGGCGGACATGCTGTTTTCTTAGATGCACGGCGTTTCTGTCCACATTTGACACAAGACCAATTCCCTGCACAAAGCTTGGCTGCAAACTTATATGTTGAGTCAGGTGTACGTAGCATGGAACGCGGTATCGTTTCAGCCGGACGCGATAAAAACACAGGTAAAAACCACGCTCCTAAATTAGAGACTGTTCGTTTAACTATACCTCGTCGTGTATATACCTATCGTCATATGGACGTGGTTGCAGATGCTGTAATCAAATTATACAAGCATAAAGAAGATATTAAAGGATTACGTTTTGTTTACGAGCCAAAACAACTGAGATTCTTTACTGCAAGATTTGAAGAGATTTAATCTTATACGATTTTAAATAAAAAATAGGCTGTCTTTGTTTTTTAGACAGCCTATTTTTTTTGCATTTTATCTTTGATTGAAGCACATCAAAACAACACATTGATAATCAGTCAATTGTGTTGAAAATATCGTTATAATAAGGCTGTCTCAAAAGTAACATTTAACAAAAAAGTGATAAGGTGGCTCAAAAGTGTCCAAATACAAGGCACTGAAATTGAGGGCAAAGGAGGGTACCCGAAGTACGTGACTGAACCCGAATATCGAAGTAAGGCAGTAGTTGGGCAATTATGAGACACCACCATACGTTCGTTATTTAACTTGATGGTTGCTAATTGCCATTTTGTAAACATCGTTTCCCTCGGAATCGACCGCTACAACAACTGGCAGTTCCTTAACTTGCAATTTACGTATTGCTTCGGTTCCCAAATCGTCGAATGCAATAACTTCTGCACTTAGAACACATTTTGCCATTAGTGCAGCAGCTCCGCCGATAGCTGCAAAATAAACACCTGTATGGGTTTTCATTGCTTCAATAACTTCTGCACTGCGTGTACCTTTTCCAATCATAACTTTTAAACCCTGGGCTATAAGTGTGGGCGAATATGCATCCATTCTTCCACTAGTAGTAGGACCAACAGAACCGATAGGTTTCCCTGGCTTGGCAGGTGCCGGACCTGCGTAATATACAACCTGTCCTGTAAAATCGAAAGGCATTAGCTCTCCACGCTGATGCATTTCATATAGTCGTTTGTGTGCGGCATCGCGGGCTGTATAAATCGTACCTGAAATATAAACCATATCACCGGCGCGAAGTGAGCGAATAGTCTCATCTGAAAATGGTGCATGTAGTATTTTTTTGTTACTCATAGTTCTAAATTTTGTTGCGTAAAATATAAGTTATCTACTCTTGGTTTTACAGTTCGCCCTCTGCGTGTCGGGTTGCGTGACAACTGATATTAACAGATACGGGCAGTCCTGCAATATGTGTGGCATATGTCAGAATATGAACACCTAAAGCGGTGGTTGTTCCGCCAAATCCAGCTGGACCAATACCGAGTTTATTTATTTCGGTAAGTAGCTCTGCCTCTAAGTTGGCGAGTACAGGATCTGAATTTTTTGTATCTAATGGTCTAAGCAATGCTTTTTTGCTCATTAATGCCGCTTTCTCCATAGTTCCTCCGATGCCAACGCCTACAATAATTGGTGGACAAGGGTTTCCACCGGCTACCGAAACTGTATCAATCACAAAACGCTTTATACCCTCAACACCTTCACTTGGTGTAAGCATTTTCAGCGCGCTTTTGTTTTCACTGCCAAAGCCCTTGGGCGATACGGTAATATGAAAAACATCATCGGAAACAATTTCGTAATGGATAACGGCAGGCGTGTTATCGCCAGTATTTACGCGATCTATTGGGCTGCGTACCACCGATTTACGTAAATATCCTTTTTCGTATCCTTGACGAACTCCTTGATTAATAGCATCTTCTATAAATCCACCTTCTATTTTTACGTTTTGTCCCATCTTAACGAAAACTACTGTTACGCCAGTGTCTTGACACATTGGGCTACGCTCATCACGAGCAATTTTGGCGTTTTCGATAAGTGTTTCTAGAACATTCTTGCCAAGAGGCGATTTTTCGGTTTCTAAACAGCTTTTAAACTTATTGTTTATATCGTCGCTGATATCGCAACAAGCGTCGATACAAAGGTTTTCAACCAAATTGGTAATGTCTGAGGCTTTTACTGTTTTCATTCTAAATTTTTTCTAGCTAAGAAATAACGTGTATTTCGGTTTTCTAAATCTTCTGTATAATTATCCACAACACCAATCAAGCAATATGTGTTGGTAACTGAATCGTACACAAAGCGCTTGACAAGCGAGAAATTTTCAATTTCTGATGTGTTTTTCACATGCAAGCGCGGTCCATCACAACTTACAACTCTTTCTCCTAACATAATGTGATTTTCATCGCAATATGAAATAGGCAGATTTTGGGCAATTTTTTCGTCAATTAGACGTGCGAGCTTCTCCAAATCAATGTCTGGTTTTTTATAGAATTTAATCACAAATCCGTTTCTGATATCAGAGAAGAAATATTCTCCCTCCATAATATCAAAAGTTTCATGAAGAACTTCTGTAGTGACTTCTTCGGCAGAATGCGCCATTTTTCGATACCTAAGTGATTCGTGCACAATCTTGTAAACACTCTCAGGATGAGGACCGAAAAGACTGGGCCGTGTAACGATGATTTCCTCGCCAATACCTACAATAATATCTGCATTTCTGCCCAATGCAGGATACAATAGGTTAAAATGCTCGATTACCACACGGCGATTTCGTTCTAACAAAGAGTTCACGTATTCAACAATCTCGTACATTTGCGTGAACGCCATTTGAAAACGAATATCAATATGAAATGTAGTTGCTTCATCTACTTCCATCATCGAGTTTCGCACTTGCAACATTTTGTGAGGATTTACAATATCATCATCATTAGATAGTTGCAGACCGGGAAACATTCCTTTAATTAGTGATGATTTTCCTGCACCTGCATCGCCCAATACTGCAATAAGTTTATCGTTGAAAT
>DAOSIN010000252.1:0-3636 GCA_035366675.1 Salinivirgaceae bacterium
CTGAAAAAAGAAAAAGTAAACCTATTAAATAACGTGAAATATTTCTTATTAACTTGCTCATATTCATATACTTTATTATTTTATAGTTAAATTATATCGTTCCTATTTTGTTTGTAATGGTATCTAAAAGTTTTCTAAAAATTGTGTTTTCATCTTCCATATTTCCGTTAATATCGTGGCACTTAACACGTATTAAATCGGAGAATTCTGTGCAACAGGCTTCATATTCGTTATAAACAAGTTTCTGAAACGGTATGGTTTCATGAATATCATCAACTCCTTGTAAATAGACTCTGTCATCGCCCGAACGCTTAGAGGTTAATTGCGTTTCAACAAACGTTATAGGTGCATCTAACCAAATGTTAATGTCTGGTTTAGGTATTTTAAAGGTTTCGTATTCAAGCGAATATATCCAATTTCTCAGCTTTTGTTTATAATCATTCCCTTTTATTTTGGCTACCTGATACGCTATATTTGAATAAACATACCTGTCTACAATAACCAAAGTTCTGTCTTCCAGCCAATTGCGAATTTTATTAGCCAAAGCCCACCTATTACCAGCAAAAAGCATTGCAACCACCCAAGGGTCAACAGAATCGATGTCGCCCAATTCGCCTCGCAAAAATCTGCTTACAAGCATCCCAAAATTTTGCTCTTCAGTTACAGGAAAGTGCAGATACTCAAAGTTAGCATTTTTCTCTTTTAAATACAAACATAAACGCTTCACTTGTGTTGATTTTCCAGAGCCATCTAATCCTTCAATAACAATAAAACTCATTGTTTTTAGTTCAAAATATTGATTAAAATCATTATTGACAAAGGTTAAGAAATCTTTAATTATTACCTTTGCAGTTACAAATATATAAATTATTACTGTGTTTCGTTTCAAACAAACGCCAAGCAATAATTTTAACTTTTTAATATTATACTAAATAACAATAAGATATGCCGACACTCAGTTTAAAAATTAAAAATGAAATCAGAGAGTGGAATAGACCTTTGGTAATGGGTGTTTTAGATGTTACTCCTGACTCTTTTTTCGCAGGGAGCAGAATTGTTACGGAAAAATCGCTGTTCGATAGCATTGACAAAATTATCGACGAAAAAGCTGATATTATTGATGTTGGAGGAATGTCAACAAGACCGGGAGCCGAAATTATTGATACTGAGGAGGAGTGGCGAAGGGTTGCTCCTGCCCTGAAATATATTTCGGAGAATTATCCCCAAATGGCTGTTTCGGTTGATACGTTTAGAGCCGAGATTGCCCGCCGTGCACACGAAGAGTTTGGTGCTGACATAATTAACGATATATCTGGCGGAAGTCTCGACGATAAAATGATTGAAACAGTTGGCAACTTAAACATTGTATATCTTGGAATGCATATGCGTGGAACTCCTGCAACTATGCAACAATTAACTCAGTATGATAACCTGATGTTCGATTTATCTATATATTTTGGCGAATTGATTAAAAAGTGCAAAGATGCTGGAATAGCCGACATTATTATTGATCCGGGAATAGGTTTTTCTAAAACGTTAGATCAAAATTATCATATTATTAATCATCTTGAAATATTGCAATCGCTTGGTTATCCGATACTTATTGGTGTATCACGAAAATCGTTTTTGTATAGATTTTTAGAAGACAAACCCGAAAATATGCTTAACGCTACAACTGTAATGAACACTGTATCACTACTAAAAGGTGTAAATATTATACGAGTACACGATGTTAAAGAAGCAGTTGAAGCTGTTAAATTAGTACAAAAAACACTAAATGCTTGATTAAATGCCGACTCTATTTATAACAATTGGATTTTTCGATATAGTTGACATTCTTTTGGTTGCTATACTGCTCTACCAAGCTTACATGCTGATAAGAGGAACTGTGGCAATTAATATTTTTATCGGTATTTTCGTAATATATCTGTTTTGGCAGCTTGTAGGTGCATTTAAAATGGATCTGCTCAATACTATAATTGGGCAATTTATGGGTGTTGGTATGATCGCTTTAATTGTAGTTTTTCAGCAAGAGATAAGACGTTTTCTTTTAGTGCTCGGCACACGTGAGTTTTTTAATAAAAAATTCTCGTTCGAATCGTTATTCAATAGACCAAACTTAAGATTTCGATACGACCAAATCGAGTCAATTGTTTATGCTTGCTCAAATATGTCAGCCTCAAAAACCGGCGCACTTATGGTTATTACCCATCACGGTCAGTTACACTCAATTGTACAAACCGGCGATTTAATTAATGCAGACATATCATCACGTTTAATAGAAAATATATTTTTCAAAAATAGTCCGCTTCACGACGGAGCCATGATAATTCGTGACTCTAAAATAATAGCTGCTCGATGTATTTTACCTGTTACTAAATCTACTACAGTACCAGCAAGTATGGGATTACGCCACCGTGCTGCTATTGGTATCACGGAAGTTGCAAATGTTATGGCAGTTGTGGTATCGGAAGAGACGGGAAATATAAGTGTTTTTAAATCGGAACAAGAATTTATTGATATTGATACAGAAACTTTAAAATTTTTACTTTCAGAATATCTATCAATTGGACCGAATATCAGGGACGACAACGATTAGCACTTTTGAACAAAATCTTATGAACATATCAAAAAAAATTTCAGGATTATTGTTCCTTACTTTAATCCTTCAAACAGGTTTGGCACAAAATAATCAGGAGGGAAAAACCGAAGAGTCTAAATGGGGAATTAAGTTTTCTGGATTTTTAAGATTTGACGTTTGGCACGATACCAGAATGGTTAATGCAACAAGGGAAGATTTGTTTCTTTTTTACCCAAAAAATGAAAGGCTTAATAGCGAAGGTATTGATCTGAATCACATAGACAATACTCATGCCTCCATTTCTGCCAGCAGACTATCAAGCGCAATTACTACCCCTGATGTTCTTAATGCAAAATCATCTGGTGTTATTGAAGTCGATTTTTATGACGCAAATAACGCAGGTTTAAATGTTCTTAGAATACGTCATGCATATTTTAAATTTGTATGGGATAAAGCAGAGTTTATTGCAGGCAAGACATGGCATCCACTATTTGTTAATGAAGTATATCCTGATGTTGTGGCATTAGATACTGGCGCACCTTTTCAACCATTTTTAAGAAATCCATTGATACTGGCTTCTTATAACATACTACCCTCTTTAAAGATAATTGGAGCTGCCATAACACAACGCAATAAAGCCAAGGTAAGCCACGATCCAAGCGCGTCTGCCCCTTTTCATTATTCAAAAATACCAAACTTACATGCTCAACTACAATATAAAAATAGAAGCATTGTTGCTGGCTTGGCGGCAGACTTCAAGCGTGTTCGACCAAGTATTTTAACTGAGGATAAAACAAGATTTAATGATAAGTATTTGAATTCAACCGCTTATATGGCTTATTTTAAATATACAATAGGCGATTTTGTATTCAGAGCAAAAGCCATTAAAGGACAAAATATGTCTGAACTTGCAATGCTTGGAGGATATGCAGTTGAATCAAAAGATACTATTACAAATGTAGAAACATATACTCCCTACAATCATCTTTACTTTTGGATAAATCCAGTATATGGAAAGAAATACTGCATAGGACTTTTTGCAGGTTATGCCTTAA
>DAOSIN010000253.1:0-3633 GCA_035366675.1 Salinivirgaceae bacterium
ACTCAGATACAAGGTCACCGAGAATGCAGTTGTGGCAATTGTAATTTATAATATTTATTTTTCTAAAAATCAACCGATTAGTTCTTTTAAGTTATAAAAACTCTAAAAGTTTTGTAACTATTTCTTAGTAAGAACGTCTATTGGTTGTTTGCAAATTTAACCGAAATGACAGTAGAAGAGTATAACCAAAGCGTAGATAAATATTCGGACGGAATATACAGGTTTATTCTCAAGAATTTACGAGATACCGAATATTCACGCGATATAGTTCAAGATGCCTACGAACGACTGTGGAAAAACTTGGCAAATGTATCGGGCGAGAAAGTAAAATCATATCTATTTACAACAGCCTATCATGTTATGATTGACCATATTAGAAAAAACAAACGTGTCGATCATGTTGACGAGTTTTCCGGCAGGCACATAAAAGACTATACTCAATATTCTGATTTGCAAGAAATTTTACACCAAGCAGTTGATAAATTGCTACAAGTGCAAAAATCGGTTGTTTTGTTACGCGATTATGAAGGGTACTCTTACGAAGAGATAGGAGAAATTACAGGATTGAACGAAAGTCAGGTAAAAGTATATATCTACAGGGCAAGAGTATTTTTGAGAAATTATATAGGAAGTTTAGAAACTGTAATTTAACCGACCATGATAACACGAAATAATTACGAGTTGTTCATTGTTGAATATATTGACGGACGTCTAAACGAACAACAAAAAGCAGAACTGAGAGCCTTTTTATTGAAAAATCCAGATATCGAGGCTGAGTTTAAAAATATATCAACGGCAATACTGAAACCGAAAACAGAAAAATTTGACAACTCTTTCCTAAAAAAACAGATTGGAGACCTTGAATTTACTAACGATAATGCTGACGAACTAATTATAAGCCTTATCGAAAACGACTATCCCAAAGAGAAAGAGTCAGAACTTTTAGATTGGATTAATAGTTCCGATGATTTGAAAGATAAATTCTATCTATTCAACAAGTTACGTTTGTCTGACACTAATACTTCAATAGAAGAAAAATCCTTTTTATATAAGTTGCCCGATTTTGAAAATGATAAAATCAGCCACGAAAATGCACAAATGTTTGCTGTGGCTGAAGCTGAGGGAGATTTAAGTGTTACAAAATCAGATGAATTAAATAGCTGGATATCTGATAATAAAACAGCTGAGATTAAAGAGTTCGACTTCGAAAAACTAAAAATCAAGCCCGACTACAATATCACTTTCGACTCGAAAAGCAGACTATACAAAAAAGGTACTACTATTAGAAGAATTGTTTTGTACAGCACCTCAATAGCCGCAGGATTAGCACTTTTATTTGGCATATGGAATAATACAAATAGAGATGAAAATGCACTTATAAACCAACCCGTTGCTACAACAGAGACAGAGGAGATAAAAGCAGTTGTTGATACCGTAAAAACAGCGGAAAACGTTAAGGTTTATGTCGCAGAGACTAAAAACGAAGAGCCTAAAAGAAAAACTAATAAATCTATTATCAGAAGGATAGAGACAATTGAAAAACTATCGGGCATAGAAGTGGACTTAGCTGAAAATCTGACGGTAACTCCAAAAGCCATAAACATGCAACTCAGTGTTTATGAAACAGAGCTTGCTTATGTCTATGAGCCTGAAATAGAGGAAAATATCGCAGAGAGCGAAGAAGTTTATGCAGAGAGTAATCCAAGAAAAAGATTTAGTTTCAAAAATATAGTACAAAGGGGCATTGACAAATTAGCGCGCAATTCACGTCAAATAGATGTCGAACGTAGTTATGACGAAGAGAGTGACTCATATTACTTCGCATTTCAAACCCCAGGTTTTATTTTTGAAAAAATTAGCAGATAAATTAAAACAGGTATAAAATTAAAAACAGAAAAAATTACTGAGATATGAAAACAATTACTATCATTACAATTCTATCGATATTCGTCATTCCTGCTATTACCACGGCGCAAGATGTTACCGAGACTACAAAAGCTTCTGTTGCCGATACGGTTGTTGTTAAAGATACAAAGAAACATAAAGTTAAAACCAAAGAAGTCGAAGCAGAAACTTCGGATGGCACAGTGCAACAAGCTGAGAATGTTGTTGATACTACACGCTTTACGGTCGGTAGCAAAGAAGTGCTTATACTTGAAGACCGTAGTGCAAAATCAAAAGACAAATATGAATGGACTGAGTCAGGCTATAAGAAAAAAAGATCAAAATTCAAAGGACATGTACAGTCGTTCTATATGGGAAAAAGTCTGTTTGCAACCAAATCGTTAAGTTTTTCTTTGCCCGATACTGCCAAATTTCTTGAGCTTAACGAATTGGCTTCAATAGAGTATGGTTCACATTTATTTCAAATAAGCGTACCGCTTATTCCGAGACACTTAGGTGTAGTTTCCGGACTTGGAGTAAAATGGAGCAGTTTCGTTTTTGAAAACAGCTATACAAAACTCGATAATACTAAGCCTGTATTGGACTATACACTCGATTCCGCTGGTAATTGGTACGTAAGCAAATTAAATATTTGGACATTTACTTTGCCTGTGATGCTTGAATTCCAAACACGACTTGGTGGCAAAGATTTTTGGGTTGCTGGCGGTGCTTATGGCTCGTTAAGAGGCTTGGCCAGAAATAAGCTAAAAAGCAACGAGGGTGTAAAAAAATTCGTTGAATCGAAAGATTATCACATCAACACATTGCAATACGGTTTAATGACGTATGTGGGTTATTCTAGTTATGGTATTTATGCAACATATTCACTTTCACGGCTGTTTAAAAAAGGCGAAGGTCCTGAAATTTATCCATTCTCTATTGGATTTATGCTCACTTTTCATTAAAATATAAGCCACTAAGAACTGATGAATTATCTAAATAGTGTTCACTGAAAAAGTCTATGCTGTTTTTGGGTGTAGGTTTTGTGATTGGTGATTGGTGGTTAGTGATTGGTGACGTTAACTAAATAACCATTAAGTTTTTCACGATTTGCAATCGAACATTAAAAAAGATAACTAAGTCGGAAGACGGAAACCCTTAGCTATTGGCTGTTAGCTATTAGCCTTTGGCAATTAGAGGGGGCAATTGTTGTATCAATAGCCCCGACTTTCAAGTCGGGGATTGAGTAAGCACACGTGATTTTGGGCTTTAGCCCAAGTAATGTGGTTCACGCAGGCAACGATTTGAACGTAGAGACGGAGCATGCTCCGTCTCTACACCCAAAACACATCCTATTAATAATGCATATAGCCAACGGCTAACAGCTAAAAGCTAAAAGCCAAATTGTGTTAATAATCAAGCTATTACAATTTAGTTATATAATAGAAGTTAAGAAACATTAAGGAAAGACTTCGTCTTTATTATATTGTCGATTTTGAGATTCATATTTTTGGATTAGCGCATGTTTTTTGTCCGTAGGACAACATATGATTAACCATAGGCGCAAGCCTATGGGTGTGCAACAGCACACAATCCCACCCGTAGGGTGGCACTAACCAAATTAGAAATCCAAAATACTTTGCCCAATGACCGTTCCCGGTGGCTGAGTTTATCGAAGCCACCTCATATCTCCTATGACGGTCACTTCGATAAACCATTAGTTTTGCAAAGTGAATTTTACTTATTATT